>NZ_RZPB01000253.1:0-7564 GCF_003998535.1 Mesorhizobium sp. M7A.F.Ca.AU.002.02.1.1
GGACTCGATGACCGACTATTATGGCGGCAAGACCATTAAAACCGTCATTCTCGGCTTTTCCAAGCATACCCGCGATTTATTCCCTGAGCTTCGCCAAGCGGCGCGCAACTTCGCCGACACTGCCGGGCTTGCCGACGCGCCGGAAACTGCCGAACATCGCCAGAAATACAGCATGGGCGGCGGCTACTTCCTGAAGACTGGCGGCCGCTATTCGAGCGGCTGGAAAGTCTCGAAACAATCATTCTACGGCAACCGGGAACCGGTCAAGAGCCTGCCTTTCCCTGCCGACTGGCATTTGAGCGCGCCGACGCCGGCAAGCGCTCCAGCGGCCGCGCCTGGCGTTGTGACGCCGGCCGGGATTCGGATCGAGGAACACACGCACACGAAAAAGGGCTTTCAAATGTTCATTTGCATCATGCCCGAACGTGTCGAGCGCGACGAGTTCAACCGGCTTCGTGATTTGGCCGAGACTCTTGGCGGCTGGTATACAAAACCATGGGGCAAGACGCCGGGCGGCTTCGCCTTCAAGAAACAGGAAGCGGCGGATACCTTCGCCAATCCCGAACCATCAGCGGCCGGCCCCGGATCATGCCCACAATGCCCGCATGGCTTAGGCTTCAACTGTTCGACATGCTGGCCGAAGGGCAAGCCGTCGACCCAAGAACAGCGTGCCGAGGCGCCAGCGCGTGCCAACGTCGCGACCGGCGACAAGCTGCGCGCCATGGCCGACGCCATGCAAGGCGATATAGACCATAAATTCCGCGACCGGCAGACAAACACGCCTAAGCGCCAGCGCGAAGCCGATAGCGCACGGCTTGACGGCTATTGGCTGCAGCGGACGCAACAGGCATTGCGCGCCCTGGCGGCGCACCATGACGCCGGAACCGTTCCGCTCGAATTGCGCGGCGCAACGTCAAAGAAAGTCGTCCATGACCTGGCGCGCTCCGAGATCGTGCGCAATGGCGGCTATTACGACGCCGGCCATGATAGCGGCAAACCGGCCAATGACACGCCGGCAACGCGCGCGCTTTGGGCAATGATCGCCGGGCAAAGCGAGGCCGACAAGCAAGCCGAGGAGTTGCGCCGCAAGGTCCAGGCGCTGCAATTCGCGAAGATTCCCGGTTACTTCCCGACGCCGCGCGCCGTCATCGATCAGATGATTGACCTTGCCGACATGCCGGCCGGCGAATTCGACATGCTGGAACCGGAAGGCGGCGGCGGCGCTATTCTGGACGCCATGGCGGAAGCCGCTCCGCTGGCCAAGCTCACCACGTTCGAACGGCATTTCAGCTTGCGGGAGATTTTGACCGCCAAAGGCTACACGCTCGCCGGATCCGATTTCATGGAAGCCGAGACCGCGCCGCGCTTTGACCGCGTGCTGATGAACCCGCCCTTTGAAAACGGGCAAGATATCGAGCATGTGCGCCACGCCTTCAAGATGCTGCGCGATGGCGGCCGGCTGGTCGCGGTCATGTCGCCGGGTCCATTCTTCCGGCAGGATCGCAAGGCAACGGAATTTCGCGCCTGGTTCGATGAGCGGGCGGCGAAAAGTACGATCTGCCGGCCGGATCATTCAAGGAAAGCGGAACCGGAACTGGAACCGTCCTTGTCGTGCTGGTCGGCGATGAACTGGCGAAGGAAGCCGCGCCGGTTGCAACCGCGCCGGCAGCTGGTCGCGGCTATCGTATCGGCACAAGCCATTTCGAAAGCATGGAGGCGGCCAGCCGATACTATCAAGGCAACGACAAACAGACGGCCGAAAAGATAGCCGAGGGCGAAATTCACATCGGCCCGCCTTCCACATGCGAACCCGACGAGATCGTGACGCTGAACTGGTCGGAAGGCCGCTACTTCATCGAACGGAGGGGCTGAAGCCATGGAAAAGCGCGAATGGTATTTTGCCGGCGGCTGGAATTGGCCGCTGATTGCCGCGCTGCTGTTCACTGCGGCATTCTGGACGGCGGCCTATCAGGCATTCGCATGATCCGCCATGCCGCCGGCTTCCTCGCAATGGTGGCACTTATGGCTGGCGTCCTAGCGCTGGTCATCATCTTCGACTTGCCGCTACCGCATTAGAAGACAATCGCGGAATTCTTATAACCCCGCTCGATAGTGAGCGAACAACAGGAGATCGAAATGCCGAAAATGATTTTCCACATGGGCGTTACCCTTCGCTGTTACGGCAACGTCGAGGTCGAGGCCGAAAGCGTCGAGGCGGCTTTCCCGCTACTGACTGCCGATTACATCGGCGACAACATCACGATCCATGAAACGACAACCGATAGCGGGCAGGATTTGGCCATTATCGACGTTACCGACGAAGAGACCGGCGAACGGTTGGCAGACTATGGCGGGCACTCCCTGCCAAGCGTCTACGATCCGCAACCATCGCGGCTCGAACTGGCCGCGCCCGACATGCTGGCCGCCCTGAAGGCGATCAAGCGAGCTCGCGGCAACTGTGGCGCATCGCCATTCGAACAAGCCGCCTGCAATCTCATGGATGCGGCTATCCTGAAGGCGGAGGGCGAAGCCGCCGGCATTGCTGATGCGGAGGGCTGCGCCAATGGTTGACGCCAGCGAAGCCCCGACCACGTTTCATTATGAGCATTGGCGTCATGGCGGATGGTACACGAATGTTTACTATCCGTCCGGCGCTTGCGGTTGCGTGTCGCGCAACTACGATGACGGCAAATGGCGCATTGCCTGTGATCCGCGCCCATTCGAGCAACGACCGACATTCAAGAACCGTGACGCGGCGGCGCTTGCCGAATGGCACCTTGCGGAAGCGGAATGGACGCTTGTCCGCGCGGCGGCTGGCGATCTGTTCGACGCCTTAGACCGCGCTGTCGATCACAAGGCTATCACCGATCCATTCTGCCTGAAGCTCGCCAAGGAAGCGCTGGCGAAGGCTAAAGGACAAGCCGCCGCTCGCTGACACAGAAACACGCCTGGCGCTCGCCCCTGTGGCGGCGCGGCCCTATTCGAGAAGGAACCGAACACATGGAAAGTTTGACAGTGACATCAATCCGCGAAAGCCTGGCCGCACGTTTCAAGCGCTCATCGTTCTATTGGCGCTGGCGCGGCCGGATCACGCGCTACCGCCTCGCCTGGCGATACGCACGCGGCACCATGACGGCAGATGACGCGCAGTGGATCACTACCGACTGCAGGGACACTGCCGGTTGGCATCCGCTCGCCTCACTCTGCAATGAGTCCGTTATGGATCTTGCCCTTGACGTGTACGAAGATCATCCCGATCTGGCGCGGCTTGTTGCGGAAGCCTGCAACCGTGTCGGCGACAAATGGGACGACTATTCCGAGTCGGCTTCATCTGCCGCCGACTGGGCGATGGAAAAGGTGGCTGAGTACGCCAACCTTGAAAACATCGAACTGATCAAACGTGAAGGATCGGCGGACGACGAATAAACCTTGCAACTGGCATAGATTTATGCCATGAACTGAATTGCCGATTGTGGCGAATAGAGGAGATAGAACAGCATGAACGCACACGCCCATCCCGCGAATTCCAGTGTTTCGGCCATCGCCCTTGGCGCGGTCGTTTCCTTCAGTGCCTATGCCGCCGCAAAGGCGGTCCAGGCGGAGCCGGAACATGAACCAGAAGTGATCGCGGCCAATGAGGCGACACTCGCCGAAGTCCGCGCCATCTTCCCGGCGGATCTCGCCGAAAAGGCAATCGCCGCTGGAGCGTTCGATGAACCGGTCGAGATCGCCGAAGAGTCGGTAGAGATCGCGCCGCTTCCGCCGGCAACAGCGCTCGCCGACCGCGCCGCGCTCAACCGCGCGCTCGATATCGTCGCCAACGTGGTCGAGAAGCGCAGTTGTATCCCCATTCTCGGCAATGTCTGCCTCATCGGCGACGGCGAAAATCTGACCGTGACCGGCACTGATCTGGACATTGAAATCGCGGTCAAGATTCCGGCCGCCGCTGATGCCAGATTCGCCGTCACTCTGCCGGCGCATACTATGAAAGACCTCCTGAAAAAGGCGACGGCTTCCGAGTTCGTCGGTTTCACGGAACGGCAAGGCGACAGCAACGCCGTCACGGTCGATTTCGAAAAGGTGAACTACAGGCTGCAGGATTTGCCGGTCGCCGACTATCCGAACCTTTCCGGCGGCAAGCCGTCGCATTCCTTCACGGTTCCCGGCGCCGATCTGGTCGAGGCCTTCGGCGGCGTGGCGATCGCCATTTCAACCGAGGAAACCCGCTACTATCTGAACGGGGTCTATCTTCACCATGTCGAGCCGCGCGCCATCGATGCCTATCACGGCGATCACGGCGCATTGCGCATGGTCGCCACCGATGGGCATAGGCTTTGCCGGCAGGATTTGGCGGCCAGCGAGGGCATGAAGGGGATGCCCGGCGTCATCGTACCCCGCAAGACCGTCGCGCTCCTGCAGAAGCTCCTGAAGGGCAAGGCGTGCCCGGCAGAGGTTCGTGTCGAGATAGGCAAGACCGAGCATTGGGGAACCATCCGCCTCATGTTCGATGGCGTCACGATCACAAGCAAGCTGGTGGAAGGCTCATTCCCCGACTATCAGCGCGTCATCCCGACCGGCAACGACAAGCCGGCAACGTTCAAGGCGGCGGACCTGGCGGAAGGCGTGCGCGCGGTCGAACTGATTTCTTCCGAGCGCGGCCGCGCCGTCAAGCTCACCTTCAGCAAGGGCAAGTGCCAGCTGGTCGTCAACAATCCCGATCAAGGTTCGGCAACCGCCGACATTGCCGCCGACTATGGCAGCGACGAATTGGAGATCGGATTCAACGCCAAGTATGTGCAGGATTTGATCGCTACCGCCTGCTGCGAAGAGATCACGCTTACCATGGCTGATTCCGGCTCGCCGACACTCATGACCGCGCCGGACCGCAAGGGCTGGCTTGGCGTCCTCATGCCGATGCGTGTGTAGATTTAGGCCTTGGTCGGGCGCGCGAATGCGCCCACCTTCCATCAATCACGACAAGGAGGTTTCCCAATGCCGAAGATCATCGCCAAATATACCGATTTCAACGGAAACGTCTCATATGTGAGCGTTCTCGATGGTCACGTCTCCCACGCGCTGGCCAATGGCATCCCCTATGCGCTCAACAGCATCCCTAGGGATCAAGATGGCATGTCGCTTCGCTTCGCCTGCGAACGATGCACTACGGTCGAACAACTTGTGGCGACCATCAGCGCGCGCATGTATCTAGGCGGCAAAGCAAGCGTGGAAGCCTTTTCGCCAGCGACAGTCACGCCCGATGTCGCGCCAAGCGCCCGAGATCAAGACCGCACCGCCTACATGGAATTCATGCTGGCGGAATCATTCAAGGCTTGGGACGATGAAGAGGACAGCGTGAAGGAAGAGCACGCCGACCTGATCGCCGAGCTCTCGGACTTTGTTGGCACTTTGGCGAGCCAGCCAGAACGCCAAATAAGCCCCTTCCATGAGAACGGCATGAAAGCCGCCGCGTTTTCGGCGATGTTGAAGGCGCTGAAAGGTTTCGTTGATGCCTGTGGTGGCGATGCGCCCGATTGGCTTGGCGAGGAATTCTCCGCCTGCGAAGACGCCATCGAGCTTGCCGAAAAGGCCATCTGAACAACTCCGCCAACCGTGGCGAAACACAGGAGACAGAACCATGCCGAAATTCACCGTCCAGCCATGCCAGGCTGATCAAGGCGCAACCTATGTCATCGCCGACGAGTCCGGCGACATCGTGCTTCGCACATGGAGCAACTCGAAAGAGGAGATCGAGATCGCCGAGCGCGCCGCTGCTGCCTTGTCTGGCACCGATATAGCCGGTGAGATTCCGGCGCTGCGCAAATGCCTGATGGCGATGGAGCGAGCCAATCTAAGCGAGGCCCACCGACTGCGCGGCGTGATCGAGCGCCTCAGCGGAGGACCAGTGACATGAGCGCGCTCCGCTTCTGCATCGGCTTCGCCGCCGGCATCCTCGACGGATTCGGCACCATCCGCGCTCGCGATCGCATCCTTCGGCTGGTTCGCTATGATGGCGCGACGATGAATGGCTTCGACCGCGCGGCCGACATGTTCTCGTATGGCCACTGATATGACCAGATGGGATGAAGTCCTGATCTTCGTGCGCGGCAAATGGGAAATCGCGCACAAGGAGGTCGCCGACGGCGCCAGGCAGATGTGGATCCGCCGCGATATGTCATGGATTTGCGACGAAGGCGCGGAGGAGGCGACCTTGCCTATGCCGCCAAAGCCGAAGAAAGCGAAACCAACATGACCTACGCCAGACGGAGTTCAGCCATCCGCGCGGCCAAGAGCGCCTGCAGGAAGGCGCTTGACGCTCCGCACTATCAGGCGGCCCAAGGTGTCGATTTCACCATTCGAGTTCATTATTGGTATCTCGGCCCGCTTGGGCAGATGGACGACGAATACAGCTTCGATTTGATCGGAGTATGCTTGGAGGCATCCGAGGCCAAGGAAAAAGATCCGACCAACGTCTACCAACCCTAAACGGAGGCCAAGTCATGAACGACGTTTTTCTGGTGACCATCCTGTCCAAGTCGGCACCGATCTTCCGCTTTGTCGGCGGAACGGACGAAGGCCGCGCCAATTACCTCGCCGGTGTGTGCATTGACCGGCTTGCGGATTACCATGGACTGGAGTTCGACTACTCGGTCGAGCGGCTGCCATATGCCGCTACCATGACGCCGGAAACCGAGATCGTGCGCTTGGCGCTGGAGTCGGACGTATGAGCGCGAACGAATTCAGACTCCAGCGTCGAAAGGATGAGCCCGCTGCTCTGAAGATTGCAACCGACAAATACGAGGCGGCCGTCAATTCTCGTGATGCTTCGCCTGAAGGCATCGCCGCATTGGTCGCCGCAAAGCGCAACTATGGCGCGATCCTGCTTCGCGAGGATAAGAAGTCGCGGCCGGAGATTTACCGCAAAACCTAACCTGAAGCCTGCCAACTGTGGCAAAGAAAGGAGTCTGTCATGATCCGCACACTGATGAGGGCTTTACGCCGGCTGTTCGTCGCCGATCCCGTCAAGGAATTCCTTGGCGAATGGGGCGACGAGATCGAGCAGGAAGCGCGCAAAAGGCGCAACACCGATGCTTGAGTGGGGACCGATCATCATCCTGATCCTGGTCGCCGCCGGCATAGCCATAGGGCTGTTGCCGGAAGCCCATGACGCGCCGCTGCACAAGTTCCGCAACCAATGCCGAAGCGAGGGCATGGATTTCCGCGAGACCGAGGCGGCGATCGCCACGCGCATGGCATTTGTCCGGCTGCGAAGGATAGCCTCCGACCGGTGCATCGCCCAAGGCGGCAAGATCGGCCGCGACGAGATCAATGAGATCGCCGGCCATATCGCCATCGGCTTGGCCGCCTCGCGTGGCACCGATGCCGGCCATAAGTTCATCACATGGATCGATGACTGTCCGGACGAGGAGATCCTTTACGATGACGCCAGAGCGGCGCGCCATCGCCATCACGTCGCGGCCTTGCGTGAACAGGGTCATTACCCGCCCAAGAACGTCAAGCTGCATGATGACTACCGGCACGCTTTCAAGATCGTGAAGCATTAGCG
>NZ_RZPB01000254.1:0-7564 GCF_003998535.1 Mesorhizobium sp. M7A.F.Ca.AU.002.02.1.1
AGACAGCTCCAGCGCCGGCCATTGCCGCATCCGCCGGATCAACCCGACGGCCCGCTCCCAGATCTCGGCGCAGCCGGCGCGTTCGATCGTCGCAATCACCGCCTGCCGGTCATTGGCCATGTCATGCGCCATTGCATCGAGGATTGCCGCATGCAGCCGCCTCAGATCGGAGTTGGCGAGATCGAGAAACTCGATATGGGCGAAATTCTCGTCGATCAGTGCCGGATGGTTGACCAATGCGACGATGATCGTCGCCTCGCGCACCGACATCCCCTCGCCGCCGCGTTTGACCAAAGCCGACTGGCCGAGACTTTCGGTGATCGCAATGCGGCCGCCACCGCTCTTGGCGAACTGCCCGCCGGGAGCGGCTGCCTTGCCCTGGCCCGGGCGCCCATCCTGGCGGCCGCTTTGCCTGGTGCCGCGCTGCGAGCCGAAGAAGCTCAACACGCGCTCGCGCATCTCCTGTTGATAATGGTAGCGGAGACTTTCATCGCGGATGCGGCTGGTCAGTTCGCGCAGCGTCTTCTCAAGCTCGGCCCGCCGCTCCGGCGTGTCGAAGACGCCGCCCGCCGTCTCACGCATCCATAAAAGATCGACCAGCGGCCGCGCCTCGGCCAGAACGCTACGAAACGCATCCGGTCCTTCGGCCTTGACCAGATCGTCGGGATCCTTGCCTTCCGGCAGCAGCGCGAAACGCGCCGAGCGGCCGGCCTGCACCGACGGCAGCGCCATGTCGGCGGCCCGCCACGCGGCCTTCAACCCGGCCTTGTCGCCGTCGAAGCACAACATCGGCTCCGGCGCCATGCGCCACAGCAGCTCGAGCTGGTTCTCGGTAAGCGCGGTGCCGAGCGGCGCCACGACATTCTCGAAGCCGGCCTGTGCCAGCGCGATGACATCCATATAGCCTTCGACGGCGATGACCGTGCCGCCCTTGGCCAAGGCCTTGCGGGCGCGGGCGAAATTATAAAGCACGTTGCCCTTGTGGAAGAGCTCGGTGTCGGGCGAGTTCATGTATTTGGCCAGCGCATCGGGCTGCAGCGCGCGGCCGCCAAAGGCGATGATCTTCCCCCTGGAATCCGGGATCGGAAACATGATGCGGTCGCGGAACCAGTCATAGGAAACCGGGATGTCGTCGCCGTGGCGCACCAGTCCGCAGGCCTCGATATCGGCTTTCGGCACGCCCCTGGCGGCGAGATGCTCCTTCAGCGCATTGCGGCTGTCGGGCGCAAAACCAAGCCGGAACGATTGCTGCGTCGCCGGCGTCAGGCCGCGGTCGCGCAGATAGGCACGCGCCTTGGCGCCTTCCGGTCCCTGCAGCCGTTCCTGGAAGAAGGCGGTCGCCATCTCCATGACGTCGGTCAGGCTGGCGCGTTCCTTTTCGCGCCGCTCCTCCTGCGCATCGCGGACCGGCATCGGCACCCCGGCCATGTCGGCGATCTTTTCCACAGCTTCGGGAAAGCTCATCCCGTCCAGTTCGGTGAGGAACTTGAAATGATCGCCCGAGACCGAACAGCCGAAACAATGGTAGCGGCCCTTCTTGTCCTCGCAGTGGAAGGAAGGGCTCTTCTCGCCATGGAACGGGCAGCAGGCCCAATAGTCGCCGCGCGGTGCGTTGGTCTTCTTGCGGTCCCACGCGACGCGCTGGCCGATCACCGATGAAATCGGCACGCGGTCGCGTATCTCGTCGAGGAAGGCGGGTGGAAAGCGCATCGGGGAACTCGTTTCCCGATTATATAATCACGCCCGCGAAATCCGACGACCCTTAATGCGGGCCATACCCGGTTTCCACAGGCAAAAAGAAAGGCGGCCGTAGCGGGCCGCCTCCCTTTTCAATGTCCGGCAAGGTGCCGATTAATGCGCGGCAAGCGCGCCGAAGATGACGCCGGAGAGGATGCCGACCAGCACATAGTCGTTGCCGACGCGGATCCATTCCTGGCCGCGGCCGGGGCGATGCAGGCCGTAGCGGCCATAGTCGCGGATCGGCTGATGGCGCTTCCAGCCGGAATATTTCTGGCCATGCCGCCAGTTGTTGCGCTTCACGACGACGACCTTCTTCTTGTAAACGCGCTTCCTCACATCGCTGTGGTGGCCGGGCTTCTGCCAGTCGACCTGGCTGTAGTTCGACTGCGGCGCGTTCGGCGCATTCAGCGGTGCGGCCTGGCCGGTGAGCGACGTGGCGGCCAGCATCGAGAAAGCGAGTGCGGAAAGGACGATGCGTTTCATGAGAAGTCTCCTTGGTTGTCGATATCGAAGCAGTAGCTGCCCATCGATGAACCGAAACTGAACGCACGCATTACAATTATGTAATGGATTCCTTGATTTACCCAAGGAAGCTGAACATGATCGCAAAGGCAGGAGCCAGTCGCACCGCAAACTCGGCCTATCCGCCGCTTCGCGCCCGCCCAGCAATGCAACCATTTGCGCGTCCGTCCATTTTCCGACACCGCCTGTCGCGCGGCAACGGCCCTTGAAATCGACAAGATTTTATTATCCGGCTAAAATATTCGAGCTATTATAAGTCACCGCCATGAACATGATTCGTTCCCTCGTTTTTCCTTCTGATCGCCACGCAAAACAGGGCGGGCGCCCTGTTTGCATGCGGGGGACGAAATGAGCGGGTCCGTCGTCCTTCTGCATCTGGCCGGCGCCGTGGCGCTGATGCTGTTTGCCACCCGCATGGTGAAGACCGGCGTTGAACGCGCCTATGGCGACGTGCTGCGCCATCGCCTCCGCGCCACCATGCGCAATCCGATCATGGCGGTGCTGGCCGGCACCGGCCTTGCCATCGCCCTGCAGAGCTCCACCGCCGTCACGCTGCTGGTCGGCTCCTTCGCCGGCTCTGGCATCGTCTCTGGCGCCGCGGGTCAATTGGCAGTGCGCGGCGCCGAAATCGGATCGGCGCTGGTGGTCAAGCTGCTGACCTTCGACCTCACCTTGCTGGTGCCGCTGTGCCTGATCACCGGCACGGTCATGTTCATGGCCACCGAGCGGCGCGACTGGCGCCAGTCCGGCCGCATCCTGGTCGGCATCGGCCTTCTGATCCTCTCGCTGGAGATGATCGGCCAGGCATCGGAGCCCCTGCGCAACAGCCAGCTCATGCCGGTCATCATCAACTACTTCTCGACCGATTCCATCACCGCCTATCTGCTGGCGGCACTGATCACCTGGCTGTTCCAGTCGAGCATCGCGGCGGTGCTGTTGATGGCGACGCTGGCAGGCCGTGGCCTGATCACGCCCGAACTTGGCGTCGTTCTCATCCTTGGCGTCAACCTCGGCTCCTCGATCATCGCGCCGATGCTGACCCGTTCGTCGAGCCCCGAGGTGCGCGTCGTGCCGATCGGCAATCTCCTGATGCGCGGGCTTGGCTCGCTGGTCATGCTGATCCTGGTCATGATCTTCAGGCCGCACTTCGCCTTTCTCGGTTCGACGGCGGCGGACCAGATCGTCAATGCCCACATCCTGTTCAATGTGCTGATCCTGCTCGCCGGCCTGCCGCTGGCAGGCTTCGTCTACCGCGCTTCGGAGAAGATCGTCGCACTTGGCACCAAGCCCGTGCCGGCCGCCTCGCTTGACGTCGTCGAGCTGTCCGCGCTCAACGAAAGCGCGCTCGACGTGCCGAGCCAGGCGCTGGCCAATGCCACCCGCGAGGTGGTGCGGGTCTGCGAGACGATCGAGATCATGCTCAAGCGTATCATCGAACTCTATGAAAGTGCCGACGCCGACAAGATCAAGGCGCTGGCCGCACTCGACGACCGCGTCGACCGCAAGCACGCCGCGATCAAGCTCTACCTCGCCAAACTGACCAGGAACCCGCTGACCGAGGACGAGGCGCTGCGCTGCCAGGAACTGATCGGCGCCTGCGTCAAGCTCGAGCAGGTCGGCGACATCATCGTGCGCAACATGCTGGTGCATGTGAAGAAGAAGTTCGAGCGCGGACTGGAATTCACCGACGAGGGCTGGGCCGAGCTGTGCGCCTTCCATGGCTCGGTTCTGGCCAATGCGCGGCTTGCCTTCAACGTTCTGGTGTCGCGCGATCCCGAGACCGCCCGTCAGCTGGTGCTGGAAAAGGACCGGCTGCGCGACCGCGAAAAGGAAACCAGCGCCAGCCATTTCGTGCGGCTGCGCGACGGCACCGCCAAGAGCGTCGAAACCAGCTCGATCCATCTCGACACCATCCGCGACCTGAAACAGATCAATTCGCTGCTGGCCTCGATGGCCTATCCGGTGCTTGAAGAGCGCGGCCTGCTGACGGGGTCGCGGTTGAAGGCGAGCTGAGAAGCGCCACTTTCCCTTCTCCCCTGGGGAGAAGGGAAGCGGCTGCTCGCATCCAATTCAAGAAAACCTAAACTCGCGACAAAAATTTCTGGATTGCCCGCAAAGCCCATCCGTGGTTTGAGGCGCTTCCAGCTAAGGCTTCCCCATGTCGCTTCCGCTCATCGCCCTGTTCATCGCCGCCTTTGCCTTCGGCACCACCGAATTCGTCATTGCCGGCGTGCTGCCGCAGGTGGCGCAAGGCCTGGGCGTCTCGGTTCCCTCCGCCGGCTATCTCGTCTCCGGCTATGCCGGCGGCATCGCCATCGGCGGCCCGCTGCTGGCGCTCGCCACCAAGTCATTGTCGCGCAAGAGCCTGCTGCTCGGCCTAGCCATCGCCTTCACCATTGGCCAGGCGGCTTGCGCGCTGGCGCCCGATTTCACCTCGATGCTTCTGTTGCGCATTGCCGTGGCGGTCGCGCATGGCGCCTATTTCGGCGTCGCCATGGTCGTTGCCGTCGGTCTCGTGCGCGAGGACCAGCGCGGCATGGCTGTCGCCGTCATCCTGTCCGGCCTCACCGTCTCCAACGTCATCGGCGTGCCGGCCGGCACCGCGATCGGCAACATCTGGGGCTGGCGTGCGACTTTCTGGGTGATGTGCGCGCTGGGTGTCGCGGCAACGCTTGCCATGGCAGCCCTTTTGCCGCGCACCACCGGCTCATCGGCCAAGCCCGCCGGTTTCGCCCGCGAGGTCCGCGTGCTGGCCCGCCAGCAGGTCTGGACATCGCTGATCCTGATGCTGATGCTGATGATCGGCCAGTTCGGCCTGTTCACCTACATCACGCCGACACTGCTCGAAGTCACCGGTCTCGACGAGAACCTGGTGCCGTGGGTGCTGCTGCTCAACGGCGTCGGCGCGACGCTCGGCGTCTTCCTCGGCGGCAAGCTCTCCGACTGGAAGCTGATGCCGTCATTGATCACCATGCTGGCCCTGCAGGCGGTGACGCTTGGCGTGATCTATGCCGTCAGCCCCTATCCCCTGCCGATGGTTGTGGCGATCGTCATCTGGGGCGGTCTCAACTTCGCCATCGGCACGCCGATCCAGACCCGCATCCTGGCCTGGACGGCAGATGCTTCCAACCTCGCCTCGTCGCTCATTCCCTCCGGCTTCAATGTCGGCATCGCGCTGGCCGCTTCGTTGGGCGCCGCGATGCTGAACAGCGGCTATGGCTACCGCAGCCTGCCGCTGCTGGGCGCCATCGCCATGCTGGTCGCCGTGGCAGTGGCGCTCGCCTCTTATGTCTGGGAAGGGCGCAGCAACGCCACGCCGCCGCTGACAGCCCCAGCCGAGTAGATCACGATCCGGAAAAGTGGACGCCGGTTTTCCGAAAAGATCGTGATCAACCAAAAGCGCTTCACCCGCGCCAGCGCAGCAGGCGCATGGCGTTGGCGGTGACCAGCACGGTCGCGCCGGTATCGGCCAGGATCGCCGGCCACAGGCCGGTGATGCCCAAAATGGTGGTGACCAGGAACACCGCCTTCAGCCCCAGCGCCACGGTGATGTTCTGGCCGATATTGGCCATCACCGCCCGCGACAGTTTCACCATACGCGCGACGTCCATGACGCGGCCGTGCAGGATCGCCGCGTCCGCGGTCTCCAGCGCCACGTCGGTGCCGCCGCCCATGGCAATGCCAATGTCGGCGGCCGCGAGCGCCGGCGCGTCGTTGATGCCGTCACCGACCTTGGCGACCTTGAAACCCTCGCGCTGCAATTCGCCGACGATGCGCTGCTTGTCCTGGGGCAACAGCTCCGCTCGCGCCTCGATGCCGAGCGAAGCGGCGATGGCTTGCGCCGTGCGGCGGTTGTCGCCGGTCAGCATCACCGCGCGGATGCTCTCGGCCTTCAGCGCCGCGATCCCGGCCGCAGCATCCGGCCGCGGCTCGTCGCGCATGGCAATCAGCCCGGCCACCACGCCATCGGCGACCAGCACTGACACCGTCTTGCCCTGGCCGTTGAGGCTGTCGACGGCGAGGCGCTGCGCTTGCGTCATGTCGGCGCGTTCGCCCGCCGCCTGGCCGGAGCCGAGGAAGACGGCGACGCCGCCAACGCTGCCCTCGACACCCTTGCCCGAGATTGCCTTCGCCGCGAGAGCCGGCGGCACCGGCGCCTTGTCGGCCTTGGCCCGGTCCAGGATCGCCATCGCCAACGGATGGCTGGAGCCCTGCTCCAGTGCTGCCGCCAGCGCCAGCACGGTGCGTTCATCCCTTCCATACGCCACGATGTCGGTGACGGCAGGCTTGCCTGCGGTCAGCGTACCGGTCTTGTCGAAGGCGACCGCCGTGATCCGGCGAAAGCCTTCCAGCACCGCACCGCCTTTCATCAATAGGCCACGCCGCGCACCGGTCGCAAGGCCCGCGGCGATCGCCGCCGGGGTCGAGATGACCAGCGCGCAGGGGCAGCCGATCAGCAGGATCGCCAAGCCCTTGTAGATCCATTCGTTCCAGTCGCCGCCGGCAAGCAGCGGCGGCAACAATGCCACCAGCGCACCGACCGCCAGCACCGCCGGCGTGTAGGTGCGCGAGAAGCGGTCGATGAAGCGCTCTGTCGGCGCCTTGGCCTCCTGCGCCTCCTCCACCAGCCGCACGATTCGGGCGATGGTGTTGTCGGAAGCGGCCGCCGTCACCCGCACCTTGAGCACGCCATCGGTGCTGATCGTGCCGGCAAAGACGGCGTCCGCAACGCCCTTGCGCTTCGGCGTGCTCTCGCCGGTCACCGGCGCCTCGTCGATTTCGCTCGCGCCCTCGATGATCTCGCCATCGGCCGGGATGCGGGCGCCCGGCCGCACCAGGATGATGTCGCCGACCGCAAGGTCTTCGGCGGGACACTCCGATGTGCCGCCTGCGCGCTCGACCAAGGCCGTCTTCGGCACCAGATCGGCAAGTCCCTGGATGCTCGCCCGCGCCCGGCCGGCGGCGACACCCTCCAGAAGCTCGCCGATCAGGAAGAGCACCACCACGGCGGCGGCCTCTTCAGTGGCACCGATCATCACGGCGCCTATCGCCGCGATGGTCATCAGCATCTCGATCGAAAACGGCGTGCCGGCCAATGCCGCCATCAGCGCGCGCCGTGCGATCGGCACCAGGCCGACCAACAGCGCGGCCAGGAACACCCCGCGTTCCGCCACCGGGAACAGATGGCCGATGCCGTATGCGGCGAGAAGCGCTGCCGCGCAGGCGAGCGTCAGCACCGCCCGGCGGGAACGCCACCACGCCTGCCCCGTCTCGGAATGGCCCTGATCGGGATCGGGATCGT
>NZ_RZPB01000255.1:0-7556 GCF_003998535.1 Mesorhizobium sp. M7A.F.Ca.AU.002.02.1.1
ATCCGCGACCAGTCGGTAGCCGACGCGATCGTGCTGATGCGGGCCTACCTGCGCTGGGGCGAAGCCTGCCCGGAGCATCTGCAAGGCGATTTCGCCTTCGCCATCTGGGATGACGAGCGGCAATCGCTGTTTTGCGCGCGCGATCATTTTGGCGTCAAGCCGTTCTACTACCACGCGGCGGACCGGCGTTTTGCCTTTGCGTCGGAGATCGGTCCGATCCTGGGCGTCGAGGGTATCCGCGCACGTGTCAGCGAGCGCCAGATCTCCGGCTTCCTGGCCGGGCTTCCCGACGACCCGCAGTCGACCCCCTACAGCGATATATTCAGCCTGCCGGCCCGCCACAGCCTAACCGTCACCGCGCAACAAGTGATGCTGCGCCGATACTGGCAGATCGAGCCGTCGGCGCGGCCCTTGCGGTCGGATGCATCGGAGGAATTCGCCCATCTGTTCTCGCAATCGGTGCGCAACCGCATGCGAGGGACCTCGGCGGTCGGGGCAATGCTGAGCGGCGGCCTCGATTCCTCGTCTATCGCCTGTGTCGCCGGCCTGCAGAATGCCGCCGCGCGCAAGCCGAGGCTGCCAACCTTCTCGCTGATTTTCGAGAAGGGCTCGCCGATGGACGAGCGGCCCTTCATCGATGCCGTTCTCGACCAGCAGAAGGTCGACGCGACGCTGATCCCGGTTGGCAACTATGCCCCATTTGCCGAATTCGAGCGCGTGCTGGAAGAACAGGAAGGAACGTTCCTGGCGCCGGGCCTGACGCTCACCCGCGGCATCTACCGGACTGCCGGCGCCAAGGGCATCAAGGTGCTGCTGGACGGCCATGGTGGCGACGAGGTCGTTTCACAAGGCCACGGCCACCTGCACGAGCTTGCGAATGGCGGCCGATGGATGGATCTGTGGCGCGAGGTCCGCAGCGCCTCCAACACCTATGGCGACAGCACGCTTGGCCTTTATCTCCAGTTCCTGACCCTCTACGGGCCGGCCTGGCGCATCGCCAGGCTGAGGCATATGGCCAACCGTGCCCTGAACAAGATCCGCAAGCCCGCGCAAGTGTCGCGCGCACGAAGCTGGCGCGACCTGATCAATCCGGACCTGGCCAAG
The DNA here is from genome assembly GCF_003998535.1 of Mesorhizobium sp. M7A.F.Ca.AU.002.02.1.1. Classification (NCBI taxonomy): domain Bacteria; kingdom Pseudomonadati; phylum Pseudomonadota; class Alphaproteobacteria; order Hyphomicrobiales; family Phyllobacteriaceae; genus Mesorhizobium; species Mesorhizobium sp. M7A.F.Ca.AU.002.02.1.1. The sequence continues at coordinate 1,105 of NZ_RZPB01000255.1, forward strand.
CGCACCGAGCTTGTCGACCGGTTTCACCGGGCCGGCTACATGCCGCCCGGCGTCCAGGCCAGCGATGCCTTGAGCCATCGCTGGATCCTGTCGAACGGCTATGTCCCGCATGCTTTCGAGGTTCTCGACAAGGCCGCCGCCAATTTCGGGGTCGAGCCGCGCTACCCCTTCTGGGACAAGCCGCTGGTCGAGTTCTGCCTGGCGCTGCCGGGCGAGGAGAAGCTGAGCCACGGTTTTGGCCGCTATGTGCTGCGCCGCGCCATGCAAGGCGTATTGCCGGAGGCGGTGCAGTGGCGGCGCGACAAGATCGACTTCACTGCCAATCTCCTCAATGGCATGCTGCGCAACCATCGCGACCTCCTGGAACAGCTGCTGGTCTCGGATGCGAACCGCATCGCGCCTTACGTCAATCTGCCTCAAGTGAGTGCTGCCTATGCGCGGCTGCTGCGCCAGCCCGATCAGGCAGCCCCCCTGGATGTCCAGTATGTCTGGCGCTCGGCCTCGCTGTCGCTCTGGCTGCGGCAGCTCAAGCATGGCGGGAGCCCCGCATGATGCCGCGCAACGAGCCGCTCGCTCTATGCAATGATGATGCCTTTTCGCATGGCCGGGCCAAGCGAGAACGCCGCTTCTACCGGGCCTACGGCCTGACCATCGCGTCGGAGGTGACGTTGCCCGAACTGCAGCCGGCGACGCCGGGGGCGGCGGATGTCGTGATTGCCGTCGGCGCGATCGACCTGCCAAAGCCCTCGCCCGAAGCCGCGACCGACTTTCGCTTCGAGCCGGACCGGCAATATCTGGCGTGGCATGCCGTGGGCGCGTTCCTGATCACCGATTCCAGCCGTATCGACATCGAACCGGCGCCCGGCGTCGACGACGCGCTGCTCGCGTTTCCGCTGCTTGGTCCGGTCATGGCGCTGCTCTTGCACCGGCGCGGCCTGCTTGTCCTGCATGCCAGTGCCATCGCCGCCGCCGGCACGAGCGCCATCTTCATGGGTGACAAGGGAGCCGGCAAGTCGACGACCGCAAGTGCGATGATCCGGGCCGGGCATCGACTGCTTACCGATGACGTGGTGGCGCTGGACCTCGCCAATCCGAGTGAGCCAATGACCGTTCCGGGCTTTCCGCAGATCAAGCTGGCGGCCGACGCCGCGGCGGCGATCTCGCTTGGGGAAGCGGAAGTGCGGCCGCAAGTGCATGCGGCGATCGACAAGATGCAGCATCGCCTGAACGGTGGCTTTTCGGGCGACGAGGTGCCGGCGACCAGGATCTATATCCTCGAGCGCGGCGAAAGGGCTGACATCACGCCCTTGCCCGCCATTGCCGCCCTGCCGGCCATCATCAAATTCTCCTATGTGACGCGCTTCGGCCGCGCGGCCCTGCCCGGCGACTTCGCGACGGCGCATCTTCGGCAATGTTCATGGATTGCCAACCATATCGGCGTGTACCGGCTGGAAGTCCCGACGGGCCTGGACAGGATCGGCGAAGCCGTGGAACTGATCGAAAAGGATCTGTCGGCTGGCAGCCGGCGGTTGTGAGCGCAACCATGTCGAAGCCCCCAATCCTTCGCCTGTCGCTGTTTCGAGAAATTGCCGCCTTCGGCGCCACCATTGCCCGGATCGGCGGCCGGCGAACGTGGACGGCGCTGTTCTTCCTCATCCTCGGCAGCCTGACCGAGGGCATTTCGATCCTGCTGCTCGTCCCGCTGCTGCATCTGGTCGGACGTGCCGACCAGGATTTCGCTGTTCGGCTGCCCAACGATGATTTCGTGCGCTGGCTGGTGCCTGATGGCACGCTGCAACTGACGACCGTGCTTTGCGCGCTGGTCGGGCTTGTTGCGGCGCAGGCGGCGTTCAATCGCTTCAAGTCGGTCTACATGGCCAAATTGCTGTTCGATTTCATCAATCGCGTTCGCATGAACCTGTTCGAAAGCATCGGCAAGGCGCGCTGGGGCGTTTTTACACGCATGCGCAGTTCCGATCTCGATCATGCCCTGACCGGCGACATCGACCGCGTCCAGGGCGCGGCTTTCTCACTGCTGATGCTGGTGCAAATCGCCGTTCTTCTGGCCGGCTATCTCCTGGTTTCCGTGTTTATCTCGCCGGTCATGACGCTGTTTGCCGTGGTCGTCGGCATCCTGATGTTCGTGGCGCTGCGGCCCTTCCGGGCACGGGCCACTGCCTTCGGCCGTGTGCTGACCGCCAATCGCCAGGACCAGTACCGGACGGTCTCGGAATTTCTCGGCGGCATCAAGGTGGCCAAGAGCCTGAACGTCGAGGACAGCTATTTCGCGCAGCTGCGGTCGACGCTTGAGAGGATGAAGGCCGACAACATCGACTATGTGCGCAACAGCACCATCGGCACTGCTGTATTCCAGGTGGCGAGCGTCGTGGGCCTGAGCCTGTTCATCTATGTGGCTTTGGTCCGCTTCAATCTGTCGCTGGCCGAGATCGTCGTCCTGCTCCTGGTCTTCATGCGTATCGCGCCGCGCTTCATGGACATGCAGACGCAGGCCCAGCAAGTGCTGATCAACCTGCCCGCCTTTACGGCAATGCGCAGCCTGCAGGCACGTTTCGACGCCGAACGCGAGCCCGGCCATACCGAGTTCGCCGACGCCGGGACACTCTCCCTCAATAAGGGATTGAATATTCGCGGCGTGTCCTTCGCCTACGGAGATGCTGTCGACAAGGCGGTGGTGAGCGGCATCACCTTCGGCCTGCCGGCCGGCAAGGTCACCGCCCTGATCGGCCCGTCCGGATCGGGCAAGAGCACGATCGCCGACATGCTGCTTGGCCTGCTGGAGCCCACCACCGGCAAGATGCTTGTCGATGGCGTCGAGATCGATGCCAGCAATCGCCGTCGCTGGCGCGACCAGGTGGCCTATGTGCCGCAGGACGTGTTCCTCCTGCACGACACGATCGCGGCGAACCTGCGCCTCGCCGCGCCACGGGCCAGCGATGGCGATCTGTGGGCCGCGCTGCGTCAGGCGCACGCCGGCGAGTTTGTCGAACGGCTCGACCTCAGGCTCGAGACGGTGGTCGGCGATCGCGGCGTGCGGCTCTCGGGCGGCGAACGCCAGCGCATCGCGCTCGCGCGCGCGCTGCTGCACAAGCCGTCGCTGCTCATTCTCGACGAGGCGACCAGCGCGCTCGACTGGCAGAACCAGTCGCTGATCGCCAGGTCGATCGATGGATTACGCGGTACGATGACGATCCTGACCATCGCGCACCGGCCGTCGATGATCGCCTTCGCCGACTGGGTGGTGGCGATGGAAAACGGCCGTATCGTCGAGGTCGGCCAATATCAGCGGCTGAAGGAAAAAACCGGCAGCCGGTTGTCGAGGATGCTGTTGGGGGAACAGTCGGAGAGCGAACCCGCTGATGTGGCGTGAGCCGGCGACCAAGACGCGTCGCGCCGAGACGGATTCACGCGGCGCTTTGGTCCCTTTGTCTCGAAGGATGTCGTTGCCGCCAAACCGGCCACGTTTGAGCAGTCTGCATCAATGCAGGCCGCGCCTGGCACCGCCCAGCTTCTCGCTTTCGGCGACCTCGGGTGCGTTCAGTTTGCGCTCGGCGTCACGAGCTATGTCGGCAGGCGTCGGCGCGCTCCTGGCGATCATGGTGTAGATGAGCACGAAATAGCCAGCCTGAATGGTCACGGCGCAGATGATGACACGCACCAATATCGTGCCTATCGACGCACCGCCCAGCCAGGACCAGCCGACGACGATCGCCAGAGCGAAAATCATCCCGAGGATGAATTTTGGAAGTGCCATACCCAACAGCCCATAAACCGGCTCGGGTATTATCGCGATTGCCCCACCCGAGCGCCGTCCCTTGTCATGTGGGCTTGTTAAGGTCGCCCACTCTCGACCGGTTGCTTCCGGCCTTTTCCACCTGTCGTCACCGTGACAGGTATAATTTGCAATTCTATTAAGGCGAGCAATAGGCGGCAAGGGCAACTTCGGTTATTTTTGATCGAGCTTTTGCGATCGACTCTGCCATGTTGCAATGCACGCAACGGGAGCTAGGCCGATATCCTCTCGTCGATATTTTTCAGTAAAATGGCCAATATTAAGTAGTATTTTATATGGTTTTGACCAAGCATCACGGCATGATGAAGCACTAGTTTGTACCTCGCCTTGGCAAATAGGTAGGTCCGCCTAAAAACCGCCCCACAAAGGCCTCTATTTTTTCGGCTGTGCCCATTTATTGTCACAAATGTGCTAAATATGCCGAAATTTGTGCATGGCAAGCTTATTATTTAGTCATTTCATGACGTGACTATTTCAACGGGGTGGTAAATTGTGTGTTGCGCTGCAACATTTTTTTGGTATCGTGTGGTGAACCATTCGTTCAACGCATGGAGTTTACGGCATGAGGGACGTTGCCAAGTCAGCCACCGCGAGCTTTTCGCAGGCTGACATCGATTTTCCGCCGCCGATCGGCGGCCTGCTCAAACGCAGCTTCGATATCACCGGTTCACTGATTGGCTTGATCGCCCTCAGCCCGCTATTTGTCATGATAGCGCTGCTCGTCAAGTTTTCCGACGGTGGCTCGATTTTCTACGGCCACAGGCGAATCGGGCGGGGCGGACGGATTTTTCCGTGCCTGAAGTTCCGCACCATGGTTCCGGACGGCGACAAGGTGCTGGCAGCCTATCTCGCCACCAACCCGGACGCCAACGCGGAATGGATCGCGACCCGCAAGCTGAAGAACGACCCGCGCGTCACCCGCGTTGGAGCAGTGCTGAGGAAACTCAGCCTCGATGAGTTGCCGCAGATCATCAACATCCTGCAGGGCGATATGAGCCTTGTCGGTCCGCGTCCGGTTGTGCGCGACGAACTAGAGATCTATGGCACATCCGCCGTCTACTATCTGAAATCGCGTCCGGGCCTGACCGGCCTGTGGCAGGTCAGCGGCCGCAACGATGTGTCCTATGACAGCCGCGTCGCCTTCGACCGTCACTATGTTGAGAACTGGTCGCTGTTCGAGGACGTTCGCATCATCATCAAGACCGTCCCGGCCGTCTGGATGTCGCGCGGTTCTTACTGACCGGCCGGTGGCCAATGCCAGACATTGGCGTCGGCCATTCGACGCAAGCTCATCGGGCGATGGGGCTATAGCGGATCGGAACGTTGAGTTGAAAACAGATTTGTTCGAAGCCTTTCGCGGCGGCCCGGTTTCCGGCCGCCTGCGGCGGGCGCGTTTGCTGGCCACATGCCTTGCCATGGCCCTCGTCGTCCCGGACATGGCCGCCGCCGGCGACTATCGCCTCGGCTCGCAGGACAAGCTCACCATCCGCGTCGCCGAATGGCAGACCGTGGAAGGCACATTCCGTGACTGGTCGGCGGTGAATGGCGAGTACACGGTCGGTCCATCCGGCACGCTGTCGGTGCCGTTCGCCGGCGAACTGCCGGCCTCCGGCAAGACCACGTCCGAAATCGCAACGGCGATCGGCGAGGCTTTGCAGAAAAAACTCGCTTTGTCAGACAGACCGGAAGCCTCGGTCGAGATGGCGCAGTTCCGGCCATTCTACATTTCGGGCGAAGTCCAGAACCCCGGCCAGTTTCCATATGTGCCTGACCTGACAGTGTTGAAGGCCATCAGCGTCGCCGGAGGCATCCGGCGAAACGCCGACTACGGACCTCAACTCGGCAAGGACTTGGTTACCGCCAAGGGCAATTTCGATGTCTCCGACGACCAGCGCATTCGGCTGATCGTCAGGCGCGCCCGCATCGACGCGGATATGGCCGGCAAGGCCAGTTTCGACGTGCCTAAGGAGGTCGAGGGCGATCCGAGACTGCCAGCCATCGTCGCGGACGAAATGACTATCCTGACAGCGGACCAAAAGGCGCTGAAGCTGAAGCTTGAAGCGCTCGACGATCTCAAAGGGGTTTTGGAATCCGAGATCGAATCGCTGCAGAAGAAGATCGTCAACCAGCAGCAGCAGGTCGACTTGGCGCAGCAGCAGCTCGCCAGCATCGGCCCGCTAGCGCAGAAAGGCCTGATCGCCAACGCCCGACTGCTGGATTCGCGCCAGTCGGTTGCCGACCTGCAGGGCAAGATCCTGGACTACGAAACCGCCATCCTCACCGCCAAGCAGTCGATCAGCAAGGCGAAGCAGGACGCCATCGATGCCCAGAACACCTTGAGTTCAAACCTCGCTACCGCCCGGCAGCAGACCGAAGCCGACCTGAACGAAGCCGCGCTGAAGGCGAATATGCAGAAAGGCCTGATAGCCCAGGCTACCGATCCCGCGACTGTGGCCGCCATGACAAATGATCAGCAGCCCGCCCTGCTTTATTCACTGGTGCGCAATGTCGACGGCAAGACCAGCGAAATCGCCGCCAAGGAAGACACACTCGTGCTGCCTGGCGATGTGATCAAGGTCAAGCTGGCGCCGCTGGCCAGCCAGTAGCCCACAGCCCGATACCATCCAGCATCTCAATCCGT
>NZ_RZPB01000256.1:0-7541 GCF_003998535.1 Mesorhizobium sp. M7A.F.Ca.AU.002.02.1.1
GCGCTATTACGAACAGGACGACGAAACCGCACTGCCGCGCAACATCGCCTCGAAGGGCGCTTTCGAGAACGCCATGACGCTCGACATCGCCATGGGCGGTTCGACCAACACCGTGTTGCATATCCTGGCTGCCGCGCATGAGGGCGAGATCGATTTCGATCAGGACGACATCGACGCGCTGTCGCGCAAGGTGCCGGTGCTGTGCAAGGTTGCGCCCGCCAAGTCCGACGTCCACATGGAAGACGTCCACCGCGCCGGCGGCATCATGGCCATCCTCGGCCAGCTCGACAATGCCGGCCTGCTCAACCGCGACCTGCCGACGGTGCATACGTCAACCCTGGGCGAGGCGCTCGACCATTGGGACATTTCCCGCACGACCAGCCAGAGCGTGCGCGATTTCTTCCTCGCCGCCCCTGGCGGCGTGCCGACACAGGTCGCCTTCAGCCAGGAGCGCCGCTGGGACGAGCTCGATCTCGACCGCGAGAAAGGCGTTATCCGCTCGACCGAACATCCCTTTTCCAAGGATGGCGGCCTTGCCGTGCTGAAGGGCAATCTGGCGCTCGACGGCTGCATCGTGAAGACGGCGGGCGTCGATGAATCGATCCTGAAATTCACCGGCCCGGCCCGCGTGTTCGAAAGCCAGGATTCGAGCGTCAAGGCGATCCTGTCCAATGAGATCAAGGCCGGCGATGTCGTCGTCATCCGCTATGAAGGACCGCGCGGCGGCCCCGGCATGCAGGAGATGCTCTATCCGACCAGCTATCTGAAGTCGAAGGGCCTCGGCAAGGCCTGCGCTCTGATTACTGACGGCCGCTTCTCCGGCGGCACCTCGGGTCTGTCGATCGGCCATGCGTCGCCGGAAGCTGCCGAAGGCGGTTTGATCGGACTGGTGCAGGAGGGCGATACGATCGAGATCGACATCCCGAACCGCAGCATCCGCCTGGCTGTCGATGAGGCGGAACTCGCTGCGCGCCGGGCGGCGATGGAGGCCAGGGGCGCCCTGGCCTGGAAGCCTGAGGAAAAGCGCAAGCGCAAGGTGACGACCGCCTTGCGCGCCTATGCCGCCATGGCCACCAGCGCGGCCAAGGGCGCGGTGAGGTTTGTGCCGGAGTGAGGTTTCTTCCTTCTCCCCTGTGGGAGAAGATGTCGCCGCAGGCGACGGATGAGGGGTGGTCCAGAGAACACCGACGTCTCACTCCGCTGGAACACCCCTCATCCGTCTCGGCGCCGCGCGCCGATCCACCTTCCCCCACAAGGGGGGGGAAGGGAAGAGAAGTGCTACGGCATCAACTGATACTCATAGAGCTTCTGATAGAGCCCGCCCTGCTTGAGCAAGGCCTTGTGCGGGCCGCTTTCCACCACCTTGCCGGCTTCGAGCACCACGATTGTGTCGGCCTGGTGCACGGTCGACAGACGGTGCGCGATGACGATCGTCGTGCGGCCTTCCGTCAATTGCTGCAGCGCGTCGCGGAACAGCGCTTCCGATTCGGCGTCGAGCGCGCTGGTCGCTTCGTCCAGCAGCAGGATCTCCGCATTGCGCAGCATGGCGCGTGCGATCGAGATCCGTTGGCGCTGGCCGCCCGACAGTAGGCCGCCATTCTCGCCGACATCCGTCTCGTAGCCTTTCGCCTGCGCGCTGATGAAGTCATGCGCGTTGGCCGCCTTGGCGGCGGCGATCACCTCATCGTCGGTCGCACCCTCGCGCCCAAGCCGGATGTTGTGCATGATGGTGCCGGCAAACAGGAACGTATCCTGGCTGACATAGGCGATCTTTTCCCGCAGCGATGCGAGCGTCGCATGGGAAATATCCTGACCGTCGAACAGCACCCTGCCGCTCTGCGGATCATACATGCGCATGATCAGGTTTAGAATCGTCGACTTGCCGCCGCCGGAAGGCCCGACCAGCGCCGTCATCTTGCCGGGCGCAAGCGTCAGATCGAACCTGTCCAGCACCGGCGGCCCTTTCTGATAAGCGAAGTCGACGGCGTCGAACCGGATCTCGCCCGGTCCGGCCAGAAGCGGCTTCGCGTCCGGCTTCTCGACCAGAGTGAGCGGCTGGTCGGCGAGCTCGAACATCATGCGCACGCCGACAATGCCGCTTTCCAGCGATATGCGTACGCGCGCAAGGCGCTTTGCCGGCTCATAGGCAAACAGGAGCGCCCCGATGAAGGCCATGATGTTTCCCGGCATCTGGCCGCCCTGCAAGACCAGGAAGCCGCTGACGAAGATGGCCCCGGCAATAGCCAGCCCGGCCAGCGTCTCCATCACCGGGCTTGTCGCAGCCTCCAGCGTCGCGATGTTATTGGCCCGGTTCTCGACGTCCGACACGGCCTTGTACATGCGGTTGCGCATCGCGCCTTCGAGGTTGAAGGATTTGACGACGCGCACGCCGATTGCCGTTTCCTGCATCACCTGCACGATCTGGCCGACCGAGCGAAACTCCATCGCGGCGAACTTGCGAACACGTTTCAGGATGCGGTTGACCCCGTAGATAGCCAAGGGGCCGACGACGAAGCAGATTATAGACAAGGCTGGCTGCTGCCAGACCATGACTCCTACCAGGACGACCAGCGACAACAGATCGCGCACATAGGACGTGACAACGAGGTCGAGCACGTTGCGTGCCGCCTGCGCATTGTTGGTCATGCGTGTGATCAGGTCGGACGACGAGGTCGAATGGTAGAATTCGATGCCTTGCGCCAGGATGCGGTCGTAGATCTTGCGCTGGCGGTCGGCGATGATGGCGTTGCCGACACGGCTCATGAAATAGGCCTGAATGAAGTTGGCGAGGCCCTTGAGGATGAAGATCGTGGCGACCCCGCCCGCAATCAGGTTGACCCGGTCAATCCGCTTGAAGACTACGAATTCGTCGGTGATCTCTTTGAGAATCCAGGCGCTGGCGCCGGTCGTGGCGGCCACCACAAGCATCGACAAGATCGCGGCGCCGTAGCCAAACCTGTGCTGATAAAAGGATTCCCGGATCAACCTCGCGACGAGGCGCTGGTTTTCCGTCGAGCGGAAGAAACGAAACAAACGGCGGATCCTTGAAACCGGGACAACGAAGGCGGCTTATAGAGGGAGTTGCGGCCGGATGAAACCATCCGCGGCCGCCGCGGACAAATCGCTGTTGCAAGCGGCATCGACGGGATGCGATTTTCAGCCTCGGCTATATCAGATGATTCTTTTGACGGGATGACGACGGATGGATTTCGACCTTATCGTTCGCGGCGGCACACTGCCTGATGGCAGGGTTGCCGACATCGGCATCAACGGTGAGACGATCGCGGCGATCGAGCCCGTTCTCCAGGGTTCCGCGCGGACCGAGGTCGACGCCCGTGGCAATCTGGTCTCGCCGCCCTTCGTCGATCCGCATTTCCACATGGATGCGACGCTCTCCTACGGCATTCCGCGCATCAACGCTTCGGGTACGCTGCTCGAAGGCATTTCGCTGTGGGGCGAGTTGAAGCCGCTTTTGACGCATGAGGCCGTGCGTGATCGCGCGCTGGCCTATTGCGACTGGGCGGTGTCGATGGGCCTGCTCGCCATCCGCACCCATGTCGATGTCTGCGATGACCGCCTGCTGGCGGTCGAGGCGTTGCTCGAGGTCAAGAAGACGGTCGCTCCCTACATCGACCTGCAATTGGTCGCCTTCCCGCAGGACGGGTTTTATCGCTCTCCATCGGCGCGTGAAAACACCATCCGCGCGCTCGACATGGGCGTCGACATCGTCGGCGGCATCCCGCATTTCGAGCGCACCATGGCCGACGGCACGCGCTCGGTAACGGAGCTGTGCGAGATCGCGGCCAGCCGCGGCCTGATGGTCGACCTGCATTGCGACGAGACCGATGATCCGCTGTCGCGCCATATCGAGCAGCTTGCCTATGAGGCGCAGCGTCTTGGTTTGCACGGCAAGGTCGCCGGTTCGCACCTCACCTCGATGCATTCGATGGACAATTACTACGTCTCGAAGCTTTTGCCGCTGATCGCCGAGGCCGGCGTCTCGGTCATTCCCAATCCGCTGATCAACATCATGCTGCAGGGCCGCCACGACACCTTCCCGAAGCGCCGCGGCCTGACCCGGGTCAAGGAAATGCTGGCGCTCGGCATTCGCGTCGGCTGGGGCCAGGATTGCGTGCTCGATCCCTGGTATTCGCTGGGCACCGCCGATATGCTCGATGTCGCCTTCATGGGTCTGCACGTCGCTCAGATGTCGAGCCCGGCAGAGATGGCGCGCTGCTTCGACATGGTCACCAACGTCAATGCCGCGATCATGGGCCTCGATCATCTCGGCCTGGCGGTCGGCAAGCGCGCCAGCCTGGTCGTCCTCGATGCCGGCAATCCGGTCGAAGCCCTGCGGCTGCGCGCCGAGCGCCTGTGCGTCATCGCCAGGGGCAAGGTGGTGGCGGAGCGGACGAAGCAGGAAACCAGGCTGTCCATCGGCGGAAGGCCGGGAATGGTGAACCGGCGGCACATATCCAGCTAGATACAGCCGATTCCCGGCGCTGGTCTTACCCATTGCCCGAATTCTCCTCGTCAAGGCAGCCACTTCCGTCTACGACGCGGCTTACTAGGGAGGAATCGGGATCGGCATGACGCAGCCCGTGGCGCAGAATTCGACGATCAGGAATGTGCTTTTGGCCGGCATTCTGTTGATGCTGGCCGGCGATTTCCTTTTTGCGCTGAACGACGCCATGGGCAAATGGCTGGTCGCCAGCTTCTCCGTCGGCCAGGTGGTGCTGATCCGCTCCATCGGCGCCTTCTTCGTGCTCGGCCCGATGATCGCCAACCAGGGCCCGGCCAAGCTGTTTCGCATGGAACGCCTGGAGCTGCAGCTGCTGCGGGTGGTGATGACCACGCTCGACACCGCGCTCTTCTATGCCGCCGTGGTCTATCTGCCGCTGGCCGATGTGATGAGTTTCTACATGGCGGGGCCGATCTACGTCGCGGCACTCTCGCACCTCTTGCTTGGCGAAAAGGTCGGCTGGCGCCGCTGGATGGCGATCCTGCTCGGCTTCTGCGGTGTGCTGATCATGCTGAAACCGTCGTCGGCGGCGTTCTCGCTGTCGTCAGGCTTTGCGCTGGTGGGCAGTATCTCCTTCGCCTTCGCCATCATCCTCAACCGCCGGCTGCGCGGCACCAGCGACACCAATCTGGTGACATGGCAGACCATCGGCACGCTGCTGATCGGCGGCGTGCTGCGCATCGTCGCCTGGCAGACGCCGTCGGCGCTCGATCTCGGCGCCATGCTGCTGCTCGGCATCGTCTCCTGCGGCGCGCATCTGATGATCACCAGGGCGCTCAAGCTGGCGCCGGCCTCGACGCTGGCGCCGCTGCATTACACGCTGCTGCTGTGGGCGGTGGTGTTCGGACTGGTGTTCTTCGGCGACGTTCCCGGTCCGCGCATCCTGATCGGCTCGGGCATTGTCGTTCTCGCCGGCCTGTTCATCTTCCACCGCCAGAAAGTGGTCGAGACCACCGTGCCGCCCGAAAACGTGCCGAAGGGCGTGAATTAGTCCAGGCTCACCCCCGGCGGATCGCCGCCAGATGCCGTGAAAACTCGGACGTCTCCATCAGCGCCTTGCAGCGCGCGAACCGCCCGTCGGCATAGGCGCGAAAATCATCGACCGGGTTGTTGTTGGCGAGCTGGATCAGCCCCCACAGCGTCCATAACAGGTCGCACATCGCCTTGTAGATGACGATGCGGCCGCGCTCCGCCGGCCTCGCCTCGCCGCCGAAATAGGCGCGCATCATCTCTTCGTCTTGCGCCAGATCGAATTTACCTTCCACGGAGAGGTCGCCAAGGTCCCAGAGCGGGTCGTTCATGCCCGAATATTCCCAGTCGACGATCCACATCCGCTCGCCCGTATCGAGGAAGTTCTCGCACAGCGGATCGCAGTGGCAGGCAACGATCGGCAGCGGATGGGCGGCAAGTGCCGAGCGCACGGTTTCCGCCTCGCGCACCACGTCATGATAGCCGGCGGGCAGGGCGATCTCCTTGGTGGACAGCACCTTGAGATAGTCGTCGATCATCGCAAACAGCTCGAAGCGGAAGGGAAACACCGCGCCTGAATTGTGCAGCTTGCGAAAGGCCTCGCCGGCGCGGGCTGGACTGCCCGGCCGAACCTTGAATTTCTCCTCCGACATGGTTTCGGCGCCGGCGATGTAGCGTGTCACCATCAACCCGGTGCCGGCATCGACATGCAGCACCTCGGGACTGACCCCTGCTTTTGCAGCTTCGCGTGCAGCCACCGCTTCGTTGGCCCGGTTGATGTATTCCTCGGTGCCCTTGCCGGGAATGCGCAGGCAGAAGTCGCCGGCCTTGAAGACGAGGTTGGTGAGGCCGCCCAGCCGTTCCAGCGGCCCGCTGTAGCCGGCCAGCATGGGAATGGCGTCCAGTGCCGCGCGCGCCTAGTCTGTAATCATGCCTGCGCCCCCACACACTGTTATTTGTCGCGGCAACGGTTCCACAATTTTCGCGCTTTGGCTATCATCACTGCGAGATCAAAAATTGGCGGACTGGATCAAAGTGGCGGACAACAAACATCAGGGTGCGCTTGGCGCGGCCTACGCGGCAAAGCGGCCCGAAGAGGTCGCCGCACTTTATGATCGTTGGTCGCAGACCTACGACGCCGACATGTCGGCCGCCGGCTATCGCCATCCGACGATCTGCCTTGCGCTGCTGACCCGCCATCTGCCGCGCGGTTCAGCACCGCTGCTCGATGCCGGGGCCGGCACCGGTCTCATCGGCGAATGGCTTGATATTGCTGGTTACCCGCAAGTCGAGGCACTCGATATTTCGCAAGGCATGCTGGATCAGGCAGCCCGCAAGGGTGTCTATTCCGCGCTCCATTGCCTGGCGCTGGGCGGTCATCTGCCCTTTGCCGATGATGCCTATGCCGGAGTGATCTCGGCCGGCGTCTTCACATCAGGTCATGTTGGCGTCGAGGGGCTGGACGAACTGATCCGCATCTGCCGGCCGGGCGGCATCATCGTGCTGACGGTCAAGAACTCGCTGTGGGATCAGGGCTTCGCCACGCGCGTCGCTGAGCTCGAGGCGCAGGGCCTCGTCACCCGCGTCGAGGAAACGCGCCCTTATGTCTCGATGCCCGGCGAAGCCGACACCGTGCCCAGCCGCGGCCTCGCACTGCGCGTGACCTGACCTACGCTTTGACCCTCGCGCCTGCCGGGTCGTACATCGGCTCGAGGTGGATCTTGGCCGGCGTCCTCTCCATCGCAACCACCAGTTCGTAGTCGCCCGAGGCGAGAAAATCGTCGCTGACCCCGTCGGCGTTGCGCACGTAGCCGTAGCCGATGGTCTTGCCCAGCGTATAGCCATAACCGCCGCTGGTGAGATAACCGACAGGCTCGCCATTGCGCAGGATGGTTTCGCGGCCGAGCAGCACGATCTCGGGGTCGTCGACCGTGAAGCCGGCAAAGCGTTTCTTCATTGCCGTGCCGCCGGTCTTCTCCAGCGCGCGCCGTCCGATGAAATCCGTGTTCTTGCGCAGCTTGACCGCCCAGCCGAGCCCGGCTTCCTGCGG
>NZ_RZPB01000257.1:0-7538 GCF_003998535.1 Mesorhizobium sp. M7A.F.Ca.AU.002.02.1.1
CAGGTCTGGCCGGCATTGCGGAACTTCGCCTGGACCGCACCGTCAACAGCACCGTCAATGTCGGCATCATCGAAGATGATGAAAGGTGCATTGCCGCCGAGTTCAAGGCTGACCTTCTTGATCTGGTCAGAGCACTGACGCATCAGCAGCCGTCCGACCTCGGTCGAACCGGTGAAGCTGATCTTTCGAATCTTGGAATTGGTGCAGAGTTCACGGCCCACGCGATCACCTTCGGACGCATAGATCAGGTTGACCACGCCATCGGGAAAGCCGGCCTGATGGGCGAGGGCGAACATTGCGCCAGCCACGAGCGGCGTCTGTTCAGCGGGCTTGAGCACGATTGTGCAGCCCGCAGCCAAGGCCGGCGAGATTTTGCGCGCCACCATGGAGGCCGGGAAATTCCATGGCGTGATCGTGCCAACAACGCCGATGGGCTGCTTGATCACTAGCATTCGGCGGTCTGTCGAGGGTGCCGAGATCGTCTCGCCATAGACGCGATTGGCCTCCTCGGCATACCATTGCAGATACGCCGCCGCATGCGATACCTCTGAAATGGCTTCGGCAAGCGGCTTGCCCATTTCCGCAGTCAGAATCGCGGCGAGATCGCCTGCATGGTCGATGATCAGCTGATGCCATCGCCAAAGAACGTCGCTACGTTCTCGGGCCGTCAACGCGGCCCATCCCGACTGCGCAACATAGGCCTTGTCTACCGCAGCACGTGTCTCCTCCACGCCCATATCGGGAAGCTCTGCCAAAACTTCGCCGGTCGACGGATTGACGACCTCGAACGTCTTATTGCCAACTGGTCTGCCGAGTGCCGGCAGGCGGTCGATGGCTCCAAACAGGTGCGGGGATTTCAGACGGCGGATCATCGGCAGGCACAGGGGCAATACCGGATTCCTCCTCAACGCAGCGAACATCCAGGTCGACAGGCCGTCAGTGTGTATTCTGCACCAGTGGGTTCGTCGTAGGGCCTCGGCAAAGCAGCTGGTAGACCACGCTAGCCCGATGAAAAGACAGCAGTTTCGTTAGTTTGAGTGCCCGCGGTTCATCAATTGATGGATTAAGCAGTCGGATGTTTGCTTCATCCACCATGCCTGCTGGTGGCATGCGACTGAATTCTGCAAAAAGGCGGCATACATGCTGAGGAGCGCCATTTCGGCGAGAGGCCGCCGGACCGCCAATGCCGCGCAAGGTCGGCGAAAACGACTCCGCGCGTCTGCATGATCTGCTTGGCCCACGGGCCTCCACATTCGCTCTTCCCACGAGAAGCCCCGATGAAGAAGGAAGGTGAGATGAGTTTCTTTACTCATCCTTGCCGCCCAGCGGCGGGCCGACCACCAAAATGGCGGGCTCGGCCGAAAGCAGCTTTTTGGCCGCCGCCTTGACCTGTTTGAGCGTCACCCGACCGATGCTGCGGGCGCGACGCTGGTTGTAGTCGACGTCGGCCTTGTGAATCTGCAAATCCAGGAGCCGGTCTGCAATCGAGCGGGTCGAGCCCAGTTGGTCGATGGCATAGGCGCCGATCAGGTGCTTCTTCGACGCCTTGAGCTCGGCCCCGGTCGGTCCTTGCTGCGCCATCTGCTTTACCACATCTCGCACGATGCTCAGTGTTTGGGCAGCGCAGTCCGAGCGTGTCTCTGTCGTAACCAGAAGCGAGTCAAGGGTTAGTTCAGAGCTGACGTGATAGGCAAGGCCGCGTTTTTGACGTACCTCCTCGTAAAGGCGGGAAGTCAAGTATGAGCCGCCAAGGATGTCGTTCAGCAGCACGGCCGCGTAGAAATCCGGCGCGCTAGGCTTCACGCCAGGCCAGGCCAACGTCAGCGAAGTCTGCGGCAGGTCGTAGTTCTCCTCCACCAGTTGACCGAGTTTCGGCGCGACATCGTAGACGGGGACGAGGGTTTGTTGCTCAGGCAAATCACCAAACAGCTGGTCAAGCCTTTCCCTCAACGTGTTCGCGTCAATGTCACCCACCACGGCAATATGGAGCCCGTCGCGAGCGAAAATGGCCTGGTGGAAGGCGCGGAGGTCGGACGGCGTGATGCCGGGCAGGCTCTCTTTTGTGCCTTCTCCCAGCCTTGAACAAGGATGCGCGCCATAGATCGCGCGCAGCCATTTGCGCTGAGCGATGGCGTTAGGGTCTCGCTCGCTGCCGACGATGCGGGAGACAATCTCGGCGCGGACGCGATCGATCGGCCCCTGCTCGAAGCGCGGCGCGTTCAGCGCGAGCCGAAGCAGGCCGAACGCCGCGTCCTGCTTTTTGGAAAGCATGCACATCGATCCGTAGATGTCGTCGCTTTGCGCGTCCAAACTCATTTCGGCGCCGGCATGGTCGAGCTTCACCTGGAAGGCACCGCTGTCGTAATGGCCAGCGCCTTCGATGAACAGGCCGGCCATCAGTTTGGCCATCCCCTCCTTCCCGACCGGGTCCTGCTTGGTGCCGCCCTTGAAGGCAAAGCCGATGTTGACGATTTCCACTGTGTGGTCCTCCACCAGCCAGGCGATGATGCCCTTTTCGGACTTCACCTCCTGGATGTTCATCGCAGCATGGGGCCGAGCGCCGAGCGTCATCTCTTGATTCTCCGTCTTGGGCAAGAGATAGCCCGTGGTCGAACGGTCGAACGCGAGATAGCGGGCGGCAACTGCTTTGATTTGCTCGGGGGTAACCTTGCGGATGCGATTCGGCCGTTCCTCGACATCCTTCACGGTACCGCCGGTGGCCAGCGTCGAGCCGTAGATGCTGGCGAGCCAGTCCAGGTTGTCTTCCGCAAAGATCATATTGAGCAAATAGTGGTCCTTGGCCTTGCCTAGTTCCTCGTTGCTGACACCATCCTCGGCAATGCGGGCAACTTCGGCAGCGGCCGCCGCTTCGAGATCAGCCAGCTTGGCATCGCCGCGCGGTGCGCCATAGATGGCGAACTTGGTGTCGTCGAGCATAGTGCCCTGGAAATAGACGCGGGCGCTGGAAGCGATACCTTGCTGGACAGCGAGCGCCTGGTAGAGCCGGCCGCGGTTACCGCCGCCGAGAATTTCGGCCAGCAGGTCGAGCGCTTCGGCCTCGCCCGGCTTGGCGGTGTGGTAGGACGGCACCACCCACTGCGTCGAAAAACTGGGCACGCTGACGCGGGCGTCTGAGAGCGTGACGGTGCGCCTGGTGTTCTGCTCGGGCTCAACCGGCCGGATGCGCGGCGGCAGGTCAGGTCCGCGCGCCACCTTGCCATAGGTCTTTTCGGCCAGCGCCCGCACCGTGTCCGGTTCGACATCGCCGGCCACGATCAGCACGGAGTTGTTGGGCCAGTAGTACTTTTCATAGAAGACGGTGGCGTCGACGCGGTTCAGCTGCTCGATCTCCTGCATCCAGCCGATGATCGGGATGCGATAGGGGTGGTTCTGCCACAGCGTCGCGTCGATCTCCTCATGGAGAACGTCCTGCGGGTTGGTGTCGGTGCTTGAGCGGCGCTCCTCGATGACCACATCGCGCTCGGTCTTGACGACATCGTCGGTCAGGATGAGGTTTCGCATTCGGTCGGCCTCGAAGCTCATCATCAGCTCGAGCGCCGACGGCGCCACTGTCTGATAGAAGGCGGTGTAGTCGGAGGAGGTGAAGGCGTTGTTGGAGCCGCCGATCTCGAACACTGCGCGGTCGAATTCGCCGCCCGCATGGTTGGTCGTCGCCTTGAACATCAGATGCTCGAAGAAATGGGCGATGCCGGATTTGCCCGGCGGCTCGTCGGCGCTGCCGATCTTGTACCACACCATGTGGGTGACGATCGGCGCCCGGTGGTTGGGAATGACGACCACCTCCATGCCGTTGTCGAGCACGAAATCCCTCGCCTTGCCGTCCTCCCATGCGACGGGGATCGGAGCCGGCCCCGCGCCGACCAACTCGGACGCAACGGACGTCCTGCGAAGCCCATGAGTGCGGGGCTTGCTTGGTAGTTCTGGTAGGGAGAGTGGGGTTATGGGCTGCGTTCCTGGCAAAGTGATCTGTTCCTCATTTTGAAGGATCTATGTCTCCCGAACGCCTATTGGGAGAAAGTGGATCGGCACGCGACGCCGAGCCACATGAGCCGTCAGCGTGTTGCTGGGCCTGACGCGAGCCTCATCTTTGGATGCGTCCGGGAAACTTTCGGCATGGTGAGGCCATGGGAAGTCTGCTCGTTATCCATTGGGTGTTTGCGGATACCTGAGCATGCCCCGTGCCAAGTAAGAAAGCCCCGATTCGCAAGGTTTGATCCAACCTTGATACTTGCGATATCCGACATTGTCGGGCATCCGACAGAAAGCGCCTTTCGCCGGCGCGCCGGCTATGACGCTCGCCTCCTCCGGCGTGACGACGATCCTTTGGCGGGCGCCGCGCACACCGATCTGCCCGCCTATCAGCACCGCGACATCGAAGGACAGCGCGATCGTGACTGGATGGGTCTTACGCAAACATGCAGCAGTGCCACCGCGATCAGGACTTCATCCGCCCCACAAAGACCCGAGCGCGAGGGACGACGTGTAAGGCAACATGTCATCCTCGATAATGATGCCGCGCATAAAGAGGTAAGGTCCCTCGTCGTACCGGCGAGCCCCTTCGCTGGGTCTCGCGAGGGTCTGGTTTGCGAACGTCGACCGACAGCATCACGGCATGGGCGGCCCCATCGGTAGGCAAGCATTGACCGTGCCATCAGCGTTGAGGCAGCGCAGAGCCCAATTTCCCGGTGCCAGCCGGTACGTTGGAGCTTCAACTGTGGCCAGCCAAGCGGGCCGAGGCCGTGAAACTCCTGATACCCTGGACCGTCCGGATTGCAACGCACGACGCCTTGGTCTCGCGCCAACGTCCATTGACGCTCAGCGAAGCATCATGCGGACGAGCTGGGAAAGCTTGGCCGGGCCGGCGCCTTCCCAGGCGCATGGGACGCGCGACGACCCATGTGGACCTTGGATTTCACTACGCACTTACGCTGCTTTGGCCTTGTCAGCAGCCTGAGCATAAAGCGTGCTCAGCTTTCAGGGCGAGCCTCTTTCATGTTGATAGCATCTGTCGTCATTCAGGATCGCCCCATTTTCGCATGCCGCTTGCAGCTTTCAGACTGTTGTCAGCCAGGGCCGCCATAAAGGGTCTCGTTTAACGCATTCGGGAGGCTTCATCACTCGACCACATTAATTTCGGGCCGTTCGCCGGCGCTCCGAATGGCACTTAACACCAGATCCTCTCCAAACCCGTGATGATCCAAGAGGAAAACGAAAAATCCCTAAATCATAAAAAAGCACCGATACGGTCGGCTCCAGGCTGATGAAATTGCGGTCTCACTGGCCACGCACGATACTTGCGATGGCGATGGCCATTGCAAAGGCCGGTCAAGCACCCAAGACGCTGACAAGCACGCCTCCGACCAAAGCTCGATCGTTGGCAGCCTTTCTAGCCGTATACTTGGGGCATTTTGGGACGGCGATCCGGACGCCGATTAAAACCTGCCGGTCGTCTAAATGGAATGGTTGGTCCGGGTCCTTACTGGACCTGCGCCAACCCGATCGGGCCGGCGCACAGGGGCACCCAGACAATTGGACACGTCGCCTTTGCGCGGCGGCTTGCACTTTCTCGGATGGCCTTTTTTCTCCCCGGGCGAAATCGAGCGAGCGGTGAGGCGGAGCCTTCGATTTTGCCGATCATGTCGTGTCGCTTCGATCGAACTGCTCAGACGATGATAGCGGCATTGATTGCCGCGGCCGAAATGCGTTGTGTGAAGTACGATTTCTACGCCGTATACATACTGCCGTACAGTTCGCCCTGTCAGCAGCCTTGCCAGCAATCCGCCCTGTGTCCAACTGTCGTCGAATTCACCGGTGTCATTGAGGAATTCGTATGATCGCCTCGAAACCATCATTGCGACCGCGGGCGGGCGACGCAAGCTCTAGACTGCCACCGATCCGCTGGATAACCATGTTAGCGATATGTAGACCAAGGCCTGAGCCCGCAGCAGGAGTAGCACCACGACTAAATCGCTTTGTAAGCCCTTCGAGGTCGGGGAGGGGCACCACCGGTCCGGCGTTTGCAATAGCGATGGTTCCATCAGTTTGGACGGAAACTGTTGTCGGAACAGTGGGCAGTCCATGTATCAGCGCATTCTCGATCAGGTTACGAAGGAGGATCCCAAACGCATCGACATCCACTTTGCGCATCAAAGTGGGGCAGCCGTCGACGTTAAGATGCAGGCGTCCGGCATATTGCGGCTTTTTCCTCAGGTCATCGATTTCCAGCCGAACCGATCGGACAAGATCGATCGCGTGATCCGCCATGCCAACCCCCGATTCGGCTTGAGCGAGCTGAAGCACTTTTTCGACAAGGCGGCCAAGGCTCGACAGCGCTTGCTCGATGCCGCGCGCACGCATTTTGGCCGACCCATTGGGAAGCTCGGCCACTAATCTCTGCATCTGAGCGATTGAACCTGCGATCGGCGTGCGCAGTTCATGCGCACTGTTTGCGGCGAACTCGCGTTCGGCCTCGAGAGCCGCCCGCAGACGATCGAGAAGCCGATTGACGGATGCCGCGATTGGAGCCAACTCTGCCGGGAAATCGCCCAAGTCCATTGGTGACAGATTGCCGCCGTCGCGCGATCCGATCTGCTGTCGCAGTACCTCGATTGGCCGCAGCGAGCGCCGGATCACGATCCACCAAACAGCTAAGCTAAAGGGCAGGAGCACGAGTGTCGGAAGGAAGACAAAAAGTGCGCCCTTCGCGATTGTGGTACGGCGGCCATCAAGCGGTTCGGCCAACTGATGATACACGCCGTCTTGGATCTCCTCTGTGTAGACGCGGTAATCAGCGTTTCGCCAAAAGCCGTTACTCAGGGGAGCATCAGGGAAGGGCTGCTGACCCTCTTCCGGTTCAGAAATAAGCACTACCCCGTACTTATTAATAACCTGCTCACGATAGGTCCAGTACTTTTCATAAGTTGGCAAGTGGTTATTGTATTGATCAACGTGTTTTCCATTCAAGACCTTGATCAGCTCTGGTTCTCTGTACTCTGCGCTCCCCTGGAGCAAGTCATCCGAACTTTCGTTTACATTATTGCAAAAAATGAACGCAGCAATGGTTGGGGCGGCGATCCAAACCAGGAGCGTTGCCCCGCCTAACCACGATATCAGCTTTCTCGTCATGCTGTTCGAGTTCGTCATGTGACCACGAGCCTGTATCCGGAGCCACGCACGGTTGCTATTCTATCCCCGCCGATCTTCTTGCGGAGCCGGCTGACATAAACCTCCACTGTGTTGCTCTCGAACTCCGAATTGAATGAATAAAGCGCGTGCTCGATCCTCCCCTTTGAAACGACCGAACCGGGCCGGCGTAGAAGGCAGTCGAGCACCGCCCATTCGCGTCCAGACAGGTGGACCTCCTGCCCGTCGCGGAAGAGGCGTCGCTCGGCTGCCTGTATGGAAAGCGTCCCAACCGAAAATTGCGGCTCCGGAAAATGCCCTTGGCGACGTGCCACTGCACGGATGCGTGCCGAGAGTTCCCCCAGATCGAACGGCTTGACCAAATAGTCGTCGGC
>NZ_RZPB01000258.1:0-7535 GCF_003998535.1 Mesorhizobium sp. M7A.F.Ca.AU.002.02.1.1
ATGCAACGCTGCCTCGCCGACGTGACGGCGCGCATCGATATCGCCGCGCGGCTGAACTATCTCACCGCTTCCGAGAATGACGAGCTGGTCAACTGGGACGCCGAGCAGTATCGCCAGAAGCTCAACGCGGCTGGCGGCTAGCATGGACATGATGCCACTTGTCATCGGCATCGACATTGGCACATCAGGTGCGCGCGCCGTCGCCATGCGCCCTGATTTTTCCATAGCCGGGCATTCGGCCGTTCCACTCGACAGGTTTGGCGGCGATGGCCGAGCCCCCACGGCGTGGTGGCAAGCGGTCAAGGCGGCGCTGACGGAGCTGCTTTCCGGCATCGACCGCACGGCGGTCCGCGCCATCGCCGTCGACGGCACCTCCGGCACGCTGCTGCCGGTCGACGCCGCCGGGCTGCCGCTGGCCGAACCGCTGATGTACAACGACAAGGTCGATGACGACGACATCCTGGCCGCGATCGCCCGCACCGCGCCGGCTGCAAGTGCAGCGCACGGAGCGACATCCGGCCTCGCCAAGGCCCTGCGCTTCCAGCATCTACCGGGCATTGCGGCAGTGCTGCATCAGGCCGACTGGATTGCCGGAAACTTCTCCGGCCGCTTCGACGTCAGCGACGAGAACAATGCCCTGAAGACAGGTTATGATGTCGAGGCCCGCCGCTGGCCGGAATGGATCGCGGCGACCGGAATGCGCATGGAGTTGCTGCCGCGCGTGATCGTGCCGGGCGAGGTCACGGGCGCCCTCACCGCGGAAGCCGGGGAACTGTTCGGCTTGCCGCGCGATGTGGCCGTCGTCGCCGGCACCACGGATGGCTGCGCCTCGTTCCTGGCGACCGGTGCCGCCGCGATCGGCGACGGGGTCACTGCGCTGGGATCCTCGCTGACCATCAAGATCCTGTCCGACCGGCCGATTTCGGCGCCGCGCTTCGGCATCTACAGCCGCCGGCTCGGCAACGCCTGGCTGGCGGGCGGTGCCTCGAACTCAGGCGGCAAGGTGCTGGCCCAGCACTTTCCGCTCGCCCGTATCATCGAACTCAGCGCGACAATCGACCCGGAGACGGGCACCGGCCTCGATTACTATCCGCTTCCCGCCACGGGCGAACGGTTTCCGATCGCCGATCCGGCGCTGCCGCCTCGCCTTGCGCCGCGGCCGGCGGACGACGCCGATTATCTGAAAGCGATGTTCGAAGGCATCGCCGCGATCGAAGCGCTCGGCTATGACAGGCTTGCCGAGCTCGGCGCGCCCACGCTGATATCGGTCAGGAGCGTCGGAGGCGGGGCAGCGAACCCGGCCTGGACGGCAATCCGGCGTCGCAGGCTCGGCGTCGATTTCCTGCCCGCGCTTTCCGACGAGGCCGCCGCCGGCACGGCGCGGCTGGCGCTGATGGGTGCAAGCCGGGCAGGACTCCTATGAGCGCGAAAACGATCGAACGTCTCGACGGCCTCGGGCCGCTGGCGGAGCGCTATAATGTGTTCCTGCTCGACCAGTTCGGCGTGCTGCACGACGGCACGCGGCCCTATCCAGGCGCGGCGGCAGCGCTATCGGCGCTGAAACGCGCCGGCAAGACCGTGGTGCTGGTTTCGAACTCCGGCAGGCGGGCTCAACCCAATGAAAGCCGGCTCATGAAACTCGGCTTCGAACCGGGAAGCTGGGATCATTTCGTTTCTTCCGGCGAGGTGGCGTGGCGATCCTTTGGGGAGATGGCGGCGTCGGGAAAGCTGCGCCCGGGGACAAAATGCCTGCTGATCAGCCGCGACAATGACCGCTCCGCGATCGAAGGCCTGCCATTTGCGCTGACCGGGTCCGGCGATGAGGCCGAGCTGGTGCTGATCGCGGCCAGCGAGGGTGACCGCTTTGACCTTGACCATTATCGCAGGCTGTTCGCGCCGGCGGCGGAGCGGCGGGTGCCGTGTTTCTGCACCAATCCCGACATCATCATGCTGACGGCCGTTGGCCCTCGCTTCGGCGCCGGCCGGCTGGCCGATCTCTACGAAAGCCTGGGCGGCAGCGTTACCCGCATCGGCAAGCCCGACACGGCGATTTTCGACGCCGCGCTGGCGCTGGCCGGCGAGCCGGACCGTGGCACCGTGGTCTGCGTCGGCGACAGCGTCGAACACGACATATCGGGGGGAAACAGCACCGGCATCGCCACCGCGCTGGTGCTGAGCGGAATACTGGCGGACACACCGGATCTCGCCGCTGTTTTCGACGAACAGCAGGCCTGGCCGGACTACATCATGGACAGCTTCAGCTTCCGCTGACCGCTTCCAGCATGCGCCGCGCGCTCTCCTCGTCGGTGATCAGGATGGTTGGGGCGATGAGGGTCATGGCGCCGAGCAGCGCTTCGGTTTTCTCCTCGCCACCGGAGGTGAGGATGCGGATCGGTGCCTTGCGCAGACGGTCGACATCCACCGACATCACGTGGCTGTTGACGGGGTGGTCGACCAGATCGCCGTTGCGGTCGAAGAAATGGAACAGGAGGTCACCCACGGCGCCACGCGCAAGCAGGGCCTCCCGATCCGCCTCCTTGAGGAAGCCACCACGAGAGAAGGTGGTGGCCGAGGCGATCCCGCCGACGCTCAGCAGAACGGCATCGAGCACGTCGGCCATTTCGAAAATCTCCTGCAGGCCGCAGCGCTCGATCAGGGCGATCTTGGTCTCGACGCTGTCGACCACGGCTGGTGTCGGCATCAGATAGCCGTCGCCCTGGAATATCTGAGCGAAGCGCCAGGCGAACTCGGCTGGGTTGACCCGGCGCACGACGCCGACACCGCCAAGCAGCGAAATCACCTTGAAGTCGGTGAGCGACTTGGCGCTGATGAAAGGCAGGCTCGAGAACAGCGTCTGCCCCCAGCCGACACCGACCCGCATGCCGGACTTCATCGTGTCCGACAGGAAGCTGCCGGTTTTGGCACTGATCGCTGGTATGGGATCGGCATCGGCTGCCGAAAGCGGCGCCACCAGCGCCTGCTGCAGCCCGAACGTCTTCTCCAATGCGCGCTCAAGCCGCACGATTTCCGACAATTCGCTCTCGATGGTGATCTTCACTTCGTTGCGCGCCCGGGCATCCGCCAGCATGCGCACGATGGTGACGCGACCGACGCCGAGCACGTCGGCGATCTCGTTCTGCGTCATCTGTTCGACGAAATACATCCAGGCGGCGCGAATCCTGAGGCGATCCGTCCGGCTTTCGCTGGCGACCTGCTCGGTTGCCTCGCCTCGACCGTCTTCGCTTTCGCCCTGTCGTCGTCTGCCCAAGTCTGTCTCTCCCCCTGCGGCGACGGACGAGGGCGCCGCCGCCGATTCTGCATGCTGGTCTAGTATCGCCTATTGATCTACCTATCGATAGGAACAATGTAGAGAGTGGCGGCTGCCCCGGTCGGCTATCCGCAGCAAATTTCAAGGCGATCCGCGATGCTCCGACAAATCTCCGAAGATGTCCGCGTCAATCTGAAGGACCGGCTGCGGGAAGTCCGCGAAATCATCCGCCAGAGCCGCCATGACGGCAGCGGCGATGCCAGCATCCTGCGCGAAGCAACCAGCCATCTGCCGCCGTTTCCAGGCAAGGGCATCGAAGGCCTGCTCAGCCATGCCGCGAGTGCCGTCGACGAAGCACTGTCGATCGCCGAAGCTTTCGTCCCGCATGAGCGCCCGATCAAGGTGGACGGCACCACGGTGAAGGGCCTCGGCACCTATTTCCCGGTCGGCAACGAGGATCGCCAACTGGACGCCGAGCGCCTGTTCCGGCGCGATATGTATTATCTGACCAAAGCGGTGCTTGCCGGCCTGAACATCGACAATGCCCGCATCCACGAAGCCGATTTCGCGGCCGTCCATGCCACGATGCGCAAGCGGCATGGCGATCTCCTGGCCGCATTGGCCGCGCCGGGTGCCGGACTGCAGGCAATCGCGGCCACCTGCTCGGCGCTGCTGGTCGAGTGCCTCAATCAGCGTCCCGTTCGCTTTGCCGAGACCGTGCCGGGAACGCCGGCGGGCGGCCGGGCGCTCGACATAAGCTGCCTGGCGCCGCTCGCTTTGGCCTGCGGCCTGGCGACCACCGGCAGCGACGGCGCGCCGGAGCCGGACATGCTGGAGATCGCGATCCTGGCGGCGGATATTCGCCACGATCGCATCGTTCAGGCTTGCGCCAAGGCAAACCCGATCGCTGAGCTGACACCGGTCTTCGCCACCTTGCTTGCCCATCTGCCGTAGTCAGCCGGCCTGGGCTAGCCTTCAGCGGCCATGGCCATGATCGCTTTCTTGGCGCGCTGGATCGAAGCCGGGCTCATCGAGAGTTCGGTCAGCCCCATCTTCACGAAGGTCGCAATCAGATCCGGACGGCCGGCCGCCTCACCGCACATGCCGACCATGATACCGGCGGCGACGCCGGCTTTTGCCGTCATTTCGATCGCCGATATGACGGCCGGATTGGTGACATCGTTGAGCTTGGCGACGGTCGGATTGAGCCGGTCGGCGGCCATGATGTACTGGGTCAGATCGTTGGTGCCGATCGAGAAGAAAGCGACCTCCTTGGCCAGCGCCGGGGCGATGAGCACGGCGGCCGGGGTTTCGATCATGACGCCGAGATCGAATGATGCGTGCGGCACGCCTTCGGCTTTCAGCTCGGCCGTGCATTCGTCGACCAGCACGCGCGTCTGCCTGACCTCCGAGAGGTCGGACACCATCGGCAGCATCACCTTGATGTTGCCGTGCACGGCTGCGCGCAGCAGCGCCCGCAGTTGGCGCTTGAAGATGTCGGGCCGGTCGAGACACATGCGGATGCCGCGCCAGCCGAGGAAGGGATTCTCCTCGTCGGGAAATTCGATGCCGGCAATCGGCTTGTCACCGCCGATGTCGAGCGTGCGCACAATGACCGGATAAGGCGCAAAAGCCTTGGCCAGCGCCGCATAGGTCTCGGCCTGCATGTCTTCCGAGGGCAGATGCATATGGCGCATGAACAAAAGCTCGGTGCGGAACAGGCCGATGCCCATGGCACCAGCCTCTTGCGCCGCTTCGATTTCCTCGAGTGAGCCGATATTGGCCGCCACCTCGATGATCCTGCCGTCGGCGAGCTTCGGCGTCACCGTCTTGAAGACGGTCAGCCCGGCGCGCTCCTTTGCCGCCGCTTCGACGCGGCCGGCGAAATCGGCACGGGTCGCCTCGTCGGGGTCGATGATCACATGGCCGGCATTGCCGTCGAGCGCGACGTCTCGCGCGGTACGCAAGGCATTGACCTGGTCGCCGAGGCCGAGCACTGCCGGAATGCCGTGCGAGCGCGCGATGATGGCGATGTGCGAGGTGGCGCCGCCATGGCCGCACACCACGCCGCCGATACGCTTCAGCGGCGCGCGTGCCAGATCCCAGGCGCCGATGTCGTCGGCGATCAGGATAGCCCCTTCGGGGATGTTTTCGAGGCTGACATCGTCTTGGCCCAGCAACACCAGGCAAATCTGCCGCCCAACGGCGTGGACATCATCTGCCCGCGCGTTGAGATAGTGATCGTCGACGGCGCTGAATTCGGCGGCAATGGTGGAGGCGGCGGTGATGACGGCGGAAACCGCGTCGTTGCCGCCCTTGATCAGGCCCTCGGCCTCACCAGTCAGGCTGTCGTCGGCGGCGATATCGCGCAGCGCGGCGACGATGCCGCGGTCTCCAGCCGACAGGCTGTCCTGCGCCAACGCATGATCCATGCGGGCCTGGACCGCGCCGACAGCCGTGCGGAACCTGTCGATCTCGCCTTTTATCTCCTCGGCCCGCAACATGCGGCCCTGTCCGGCGATATCGGGTGGGAAATGCGCAAAGGCCGGGCCGATGGCGAAACCTTCGCTGGCGGCCACGCCACGCAAGCGGTTTGCCCCGCCAGGTGCCGCCGGCACGGATCCCGGCGCGGGTGCCGCTTCCTGCCCGGCATCGTTGGCTGGGCTCTGCGCTTCCGCTTCATCATCGAGGCCGGCCCGCGGATTCTCGAGATAGCCGATCAGCGCCTCGAGCGCCTCGATGGCATCGGCGCCATTCGCCCGCACCGTGACTTCCTGGTTCTCCTTGACCGCCAGCAGCATCAGCTTGACCGAACTCTTGGCGCTGACCGCCTTGCCGTCCTTGATCAGTTCGACGTCGGATTCGAAGCCCTTGGCGAGCTTCACGAACCGCGTCGCGGGACGGGCGTGCAAACCTTCATGCACTCTGACGATGGTCGAGCGTTCCATGGCAAATACTCTGGTTTTGGGCGCCGCTCCCAACATGGGCCGCGGCGCGAATGCTGTCAGGCGGCGATGGTGATGATCGCGCCGGTCTTCAGGGCGGCCACGAGCGCTTGCGGATCGACTTGCGACGCACAGATCTCGCCCGGTCTCTCGGCCTCGGTAGCGCCGTTGAACGAAATGACGACATGACCCATTTCCAGCACCTTGCTCCACGCGCTGGAGCCGACCGCTGTGATAACAGCGGCAACCGGGCCGAGGGTGATCGAAGCGCCCTTGGCGGGCGCTCCGTCACTTGGTCCCTGCTCCGCCTTGTGGAGCACCGAAACCTCGGCAAGCTCCGGCGGCGAGCCATCCGCAAACAGGATGACCACGCCCCCTTCGGCAAGGTCCGCCACTTCGGGGCCGATGGCAGTGACCCGTGTTCTCAAAAGAACCGTCATATGGCGAACCTCATTTTCTCAAACTTTCCCTAGAGCGGTGAACCGCTCTATCTCTTTGTTTTGACGCAGTTTCCAAGGGAAAGCATTGTGCGCTTTTCCCGGAATTGCCTTAGAACACGATCAGGCTGACGACCCAGGCGATCAGCACCGAGACCGGACCCATGATCTGGCGGCTGATGAGCACCGCCGGAACGCCGATTTCGATCGTCTTAGGCTTGGCCTCGCCGAGCGCCAGGCCGACGGGGACGAAGTCGCAGCCCACCTGGGTATTGTAGGCAAACAGCGCCGGCAGTGCCATTGCCGGCGAAATCGTGCCGTTGGCGATCTGCGGGCCGATGATGGCGACGCCGATGACCTGCGCGATGACAGCGCCTGGCCCGAGGATGGGCGACAGGAACGGCAGGCCGCAGATCGCCGAGATGATCAGCAGGCCGACGATGTTGTTGGCCAGCGGACCCATCGGCTGCGCCAGCACATCGCCGATGCCGGTATACAGGATCAGACCGATGAGCATGGTCACGAAGGCCATGAACGGCAGCACGTTGCGGATGACCTGGTCGATGGTGCGGCGGCCGGCATTGAAGAAGATGCCGACGATACGTCCCATGACGCGGCCGATCGTGCTGATGAGGCCGATCAGCCCACCTTCGCTCGGCAGCGGCTGTGGTGCCGCGGTCGCATTGTTGTTTGAACTCATCGCTGCTGCTCCCCCTGCAGTCGTGATCGTTTCGGATCCGTCCGCCATTGTGATGTTGGCCGGCTTCACGCCCGAAACGTAGATGTCCTCGGTGATGAACTGGGCCAGCGGCCCGGATTGACCGACCGGCGTCAGATTGACGGTCGGGATACGTTTGCGCGGATAGACGCCGCATCGTGCGGTGC
>NZ_RZPB01000259.1:0-7521 GCF_003998535.1 Mesorhizobium sp. M7A.F.Ca.AU.002.02.1.1
GTCTGCGAGGTGACCGAGCAGCGGTCGGCGTCGCAGGAAGCCTTGCACGGCTTCGTCGCGGCATTGAGAGCCAACGGTTTCCGCATCGCCGTCGACGACTATGGCGCCGACGATTCCGACATCAACCGGGTCAAGGAGTTGAAGCCGGATATCGTCAAGTTCGATGCCTACTGGATCACGCAGCTGATGGAGTCCGGCGCCGGCTTCGCGTTGCTGACCACCATGGTGAAGAACTTCGAGGAGCAAGGCATCCATACGGTGTTCGAAGGCATCGAGGAGGGCTGGCAACTGGAGCTCGCCGAGAAATCGGGTGCGTCGATGGTGCAGGGTTTCGTGCTGGCGCGGCCCGAATTGGCGCCGACCAGCTTTGGCGTCTTCGACAAGGCCGGGCAGGCGCCTGTCGCTGCTGCCGTCGACACGTCGGCTGCTGCCGTGGCAACGCCTTCGGCGCGGCCGGTCAAGGCCTTTGGGCGTCGCGTGGCGACATGAGAGGTGATCGGCGGCGCAATGTCGGCGATGCGATCCGGGTCGACGAAGTCGGCATCGAATACGGCATGTATGGCGAGTTCCGGCTGCGCAGCGCCTATCAGCCGATTTTCGCGCCGCGCGGCCGGTTCCTTCACGCGGTCGCGGCCGAAGCCCTGATCGAGCCGCACCGTGCGGGCCGCCCCGGCGCGCCAAAGATATTCTTCGAAAGCGTTGCCGTCTCGGACCGGCTGTTTGTGGAAACCATGTGCCGGGCGCTGCATCTCAGGAATTTTCGCAATATCGGCGTCGACGGGCTCGACCTGTTCTTCAACTACAATCCGTTGATCAACGACCATGCCGGGCGGGCACTGGCCGAGATTCGCCTGATGACCAGGCATCTCGGCGAGTTCGGCCTGGCGCCGGCCATGCTGGTCTGCGAAATCACCGAACAGGCGGCGGACGACGCGCTTCTCGCGCGGCTGGTGCGCGAAATGCGGCGCGACGGCATCCGCATCGCCATCGACGATTTCGGCACCGGGCACTCGACCGAGGAGCGGGTGAGCCTGCTCAAGCCCGACATCGTCAAGATCGACGGCACCTGGTTCGCGGAGTTCTGTCGCCACGCTGCCGCCGAACGGTTCTTCCGCCCGCTGGTTTCCAGCTTGCATGACCGCGGCGCCAAGGTGCTGGTCGAAGGCATCGAGCAGCCCACCCATCTGCGCGCCGCGCTCGAAGGCGGCGTCGACCTGCTGCAGGGTTTTCTCCTCGCCCGCCCAGCCTTGGCGGGGACCGTTTTCGAGGAAGAGCCACTGAACATCGACACGCTGCTGGGTACCGGCGGCAATGTCGTCCCGCTGTTCGGCTAGGGGCGCCACTATTCACACATCAGCGGCGCTGATCGTCGCGACAAAACAAATCATTGGTTGAGTCCGCCGCCGCTGCGATAATCGCGCGGAGACAGTGCTCGGGGGAACAGCCATGATACTTTACGGCATGATAGACAGCGGCAATTGCTACAAGCCGCGCCTGCTGATGGCGAAGCTTGGCCTAGCCTTCACCAACGTCGAGGTGAGTTCGCACACAGGCGACACACGCAAAGCCGACTTTGTCGCCAAGAACCCGAACGCCATGGTGCCGCTGCTCGAGTTCGACGATGGCCGGCGGCTGGCCGAATCCAACGCCATCCTGCTCTATCTCGCCGAAGGCACACGCTTCCTGCCGGCGGACAGGTATGAGCGTGGGCTCGCGTATCAATGGCTGTTCTTCGAACAATACAGCCACGAGCCCTACATAGCCGTGCGCAAGGCGCTGCTGACCTTTCCCGAACGTGCTGGGGATGCGACCCCGGAGCGGCTGGCGGTGACGCTGGAGCGCGGCAACAAGGCGCTCGGCGTGATGAACAGGCATCTGGAAAACAATGCCTTCTTCGCTGGCAGCGCGCTCAGCGTCGCCGACATCGCGCTCTATGCCTATACGCATACGGCGGAGCAGGGCGGTTTCCAGCTCGACGCCTATCCGGCGGTGTCGGCATGGCTTGGCCGCGTGGAAGCGGATCCGGGGCATGTGCCGATCGAGTGGGTGGGGTAGCCTTCTCCTCCTGAAGGAGGGGCTATTTCAACAAATGGTCGTAGTCGGCGTGGGTGCCGACCCAGAACCAGATCACATCTTCATTGTTGCGTATGGCAACAGCCCGATAGTTTTCGTCAACTCGCGCCGACCAATAGCGACCGACCTGTTTGAAATGCAGTGAGGGATGAAAAGGATCGAACGCAGTCGGGCAAAACGCCTGTCCGCCTTTGCTCTGATTGACGATGGCAGTTTTTCATAAGCCTCCCAGAACGATGGAGAGGCGACGTGGTTCACAGAGGCCGCGTCCGACCAGCGCGATGGTCAGCCAGCGCCTGTTCGGCAAGCCTGTCCAAACGGCCCGCCTTCGCGTCGGCTTCCATCTGCCGGTCCCACATATCCGCCTGGAGCGCCTCGAACCAGGCGGCAAACGCCTTCAGTTCCTCGGGGCTCAGTTCGGCGACGGATTTTTCGATCTGCTCAAGTTTGGTCATGGCCGAATGGTACCACTACTGGGCTAAAAGTACCACAAGTTGGAACCATAGTGCGGGCTGCGCCACCTAACCCAGACAGCAAAAAAGGCGGGATAAATCCCGCCTTCCCATGCTTGGTAGCCTGATCGGGAGCGTCCGGTCCGGGCTGGCAGCTATCTGCTGATCCAGCTTGTCGGGTCTTTCCGCTCCAGCGCGCTTCTCGCGCGACTGTCAGTACATCCGTGACTTGCCGCGCGCCCCGAACTCTCGCCCGGCGCGCGCTATCGCAAAATCAGGCTGCCTTGCTCAGAGATCCAGCGGACGACTTGCCAGTGCGGCGGTCCTGCTCGATCTCGAAGTTGATCTTCTGGCCTTCGACCAGGGTCGACAGTCCAGCACGCTCGACAGCGGAGATGTGGACGAATACGTCCGCGCCGCCCGCGTCAGGCTGAATGAAGCCGAAGCCCTTGGTGGCGTTGAACCACTTGACCGTTCCAGTTGCCATTTAGATAGTCCTTCACATTTGCTTTAGATTGACCGGACCGAGGTCCAGCCGGTGTGCATCGAGATTTTGGAGATAGACGTCAGCAAACGCGATTATCGCGAGGCCCGGATCGATCGGCCGAAATATCAATGGAAGGCATATAGGCTGCTTTCGCACAAAAAACAAGACTGTGTGAGAAAGCCGTGATCAGGGCGCTGCCCAATGGCCGCCCTAATCGCGTGAGAGCGTCACGACGGATCGCGACGTCCCTGGGCGGCGGATCAGGGAGAGGACCATGAAAACCATTCTGCTTGCCGCCTGCCTGACGCTTGTCGCCGCTCAGGCTCAGGCGATCTCGCGCTACGACCCGACGCGTATGAGTTGCGGCAACGTTCAGGCGACGATCGCCCGGCAGGGGGCGGTCATCCTGCGCTACCAGTCGAAGCGGGTGCCGGGACTGTCGCTCTACGACCGCTATGTGCAGAGCCAGCGATTCTGCAGCATGGGCGAGGTGAGGACACGAGCCTACGTGCCGAGCGCCGACACAAAGTCCTGCCCGGTCTACAACTGCAAGCGGTCGGACAACGACCGGCATTTCCGCCGGCGGTTCTTCCATAACAACTAGCGCTTGTCGACCGGCAGCCATTGCTCTCAATCCCGGATATGCTCCGTGAGCATGGATACGAATTGCGTCACCTTTTGCGGGCGAAAGCGCGCCGCCGGATAGACCACGTGAATGCCGCCGGAGGGCAGCGCCCAGTCGGGGAGCACGTGGACGAGGCGCCCCTGCGATAGATAGTCGACGACCAGATAGTCCGGCAGAACTGCCAGTCCGCCGCCGGCGAGCGTCGCTTCCAGTACGGCGGGCGTCGAGTTGATGGAGAACGCCTCGCGCAGGGTGATGGTGCGCGGCTCGGAATCGCCTCGGGTGAAGTTCCAGGTGAACGGCTTGCGAAGCACGGCATTGGCAACGAGCGGCAAGGAAGAAAGATCTTCCGGCTTGTCCACCCTGATCCCGGCCGCGAAATCCCGCGACGCGACCAGGATTTGCCGGAAGGTGCCGATGCGTCGCGCCTGCTGGCTGGAGTCATCCAGCCAGCCAACCCGGATGGACAGGTCGATCTTGTTGCCGATCAAGTCAATTATGGCATCGGAAATGACCAGTTCGACGCCGCAGGCCGGAAATCTCTGGCGAAAGCGGGCGGCGATCGGGGCCAGCACGATCGCGCCATAGTCATTGGACGCGGAAACACGCAGCACACCGGCCACCTCGGCGTTGGCCTCGCCAACCTCGGCGACCGCTTCTTCGACATCCCGCAGGATCAGAACGCAGCGTGCATGCAGAAGACGGCCTGCTTCCGTCGGCTCGACCCTTCGCGTCGTGCGCACGAGAAGCGTGGTCCGCAGCTCAGCCTCGAGGCGAGCGACTTGTTGGCTGACGACTGTTTTCGTGATGCCAAGCCGCTCGGCCGCGCGGGTAAAGGAACCTGCGTCGACCACGGTGGCAAAATAGGCGAGGCGATTGAGGTTTATCGATTCCACCACGAAGGCTCATTGTAAGCTTTCAACATACAGTTTGTATTATTACGGCCAATTTATTGATTAATCCAGAGGGCTTACCGTGCCGTCTACCGTCCGCCCTGCGGGCCCGTAGCCGCACCCGATCCCCTTTCATTCAACGGAGATATTCCATGTTCACGAGGAGACAGATCATGAAGACCTCATTGGTCCTCGGCGCAACCGCCGTTTTCGCGCCCATCGACAGCGGCCAGGCCGCCGGCGCCAAGCTTGGCTGGAAACACTTCCCGGCGGGTCCAAACGGTTTCTTCCGTGCGCCGGTGCTGCTGTCGGGGCCGAGCGAAGCCCTGTTGATCGACGGCGGCTTCACCTATCCGGACGGCAAGGCGCTCGCCGATGCCATCAAGGCCACCGGCAAGAAGCTGACCACCATCTATGTCACTCAGTCTGATCCCGATTACTACTTCGGCCTGAAGCCGGTGCGGGACGCCTTCCCGGAGGCAAAAGTCATCGCTGCCTCCGCCACGCTGGAAGCCATCAAGGGCAATGTGGAGAAGAAGCTCGCCGTCTGGGGTCCGCAACTGAAGGAAAATGGCCCGCAGGCGCTTTCCGACATCGTCCTCCCCGAGGCATTCGACGGCGCAACGCTGACGGTCGATGGCGAGACTGTAGAGATCGTCAATGCGGAAGAAGGATTGGCCAACCGCCGCTATCTGTTCGTGCCGTCGCTCAATGCCGTTTTCGGCGGGGTGATGATCTTCTCGGGCGTTCACGTCTGGACCGCCGACACGCAGACCAGGGAAAGCCGCGCCGCCTGGATCAAGACGCTGGACGCGATTGCCGCCCGCAAGCCCGCTGTCGTGGTGCCCGGCCACATGGCCCCCGATGCCGCGATCGGTCCTTCGGCGGTGGAGTTCACCAAGTCCTATCTCCTCACCTTCGAGGAAGAACTGGACAAGGCGGCAGACAGCGCCGCGTTGAAGGCCGCCATGGAGACCCGCTTCCCCGGCCTCGGTATGGGCGTCGCCCTCGATGTCGGATCCAAGGTCGCCAAGGGCGAGATGAAGTGGGGCTGACATGGCGACGAACCTCGATTTGATCCGTAGAACCTACGAGGGAACTTCCGAGGAGAACGGCCGCAATCTGCTGGCCGTTCTTTCCGCCGACATCGAATGGACCGAGGCGGAAGGATTCCCCTATGCCGGCACCTATGTCGGCATCGAGGCCCTGATGCAGGGGGTCTTCAAGCGGCTCGGCTCGGAGTGGATCGGATACCACGCCGACGTGCACAGCTTCATTGCCGATAGCGACCGGGTGGCGGCCTTCGGCGTGTATTCCGGTACATATAAGGCGACGGGAAAATCCATGACGGCCCCCTTCGCTCATCTCTACGAACTGCGGGACGGCAAGATCATCCGCATGCGGCAGTATGTCGATACGGTGCTCGTTGCGCGCGCATTGACCTGACACCGAAGCAACCGAGGGAGACATCCGTGCTGCAACTTAAATCCTTCGCGGCGGCCGCTTTCGCGGTCGCGGCGCTCACCGCCGCGGCGCATGCGGAAAACACCAAGCCGGTCAAGCAGGTGCTGCAACAGCATGAATTGACTCAAAAAAACAGGACGCTTGTCCTGAAAGCCTATCAGGCGCTGTTCGGCGACCATGACCTTACCGCGCTGGACCGCTATTGGGCCGAGGCTTACATTCAGCATAACCCGACGATGACGGATGGCCGAGACTCGGTCAAAAAGCTTCTCGAAAGCATGGGTGTCGCCAATTGGCCAAAACAAAAAGTCGACTTCAAGCGGGTGATCGCCGAAGGCGACCTCGTCATGACCCAGGTCGTTCAACCGAGGGCAGGTAACATGCCGGAGACCGTCATCGTGGACATTTTTCGCGTTGAAAACGGCAAGATCGCCGAGCATTGGGACGTGATGCAGCCGGTGCCCGCCAACCCGGTCAATAAGCGACCGATGTACTGATCCAGGCCTTCTGCCAGCGCCGGCCGCCGCTCAAAACCCGAACGATACCTGCGCCGGCGGCGGCGGGCCGACGCGCACGCCTTCCATGGCCAGCATCTTCTCCTTGGTGACCGAGCCGCCCGGCGCCGAGAAGCCGCCGATCTTGCCGCCGGCGGCAAGGATGCGATGGCAAGGGATGACCAGCGGCACCGGATTGGCTCCAAGGGCGGCCCCGGTTTCGCGGGCGAGCCCGGCATGGCCGGCGGTCTTGGCCAGCTCACCATAGGTGGTGGTTTCGCCGAAGGAGAGTTTTCGCGCCGCGTCGTAAATGGCGAGGCGGAAATCGTCGACGCCGTCGAGATCGACCGGTACGGCGGAGAAATCGACATCCTCGCCCGCCGCATAGGCCTTGATCGCTGCGATCAGCTCGACCACCCATGGCGGCTGCGCCGTGGAAGCGGAAACGCCACCGTGACGCAGCAGGCGCCGTTCCACCGCTTCGCGGCTGCGTTCGGGCAGGCAGAGCCGGATCAGGCCCTTTTCGCTCCAGGCAATGCCCATGAAACCGATCACTGTTTCTAACACTGCGTGGCCGGCCGTGATCGAAGCTGTCGTGACCATGATGCGTTCCTTCCCGCAAAGTGGCGAAATCCGGGATTCGTCCCAGTACATATCCGGAACAATATGGCATCGCCGCCCGCGTCTCGCCACCCGAAAACCACCTGATCGCCCCGATTGCCCGGCCTGAATCGCTGGTGTAAGGGATTTCTTAACAACCCGACAAACCGGACCCGAGCGCGGCTTGCCAGCAAAACTCAACCTTATCGCGATCGGCGTGATCCTGGCCGCCGCCGGCATCAGCGGCTGCACGTCGACCTCGCAGATGAAGTCCGCGCCTGCTCTCACCGAAACAGCGACCGCCGCCGGCGCTGATGCCGGCTTCACCGTGCCTCTGCCGGAGACGGTTTCGGTGCTGCCGGAATCATCGGGGATCGCCCCCGTTCAGACGGCCGAGCTGCCGCCCGATTCCGCCGCACAGCCGGCTGCGGCG
>NZ_RZPB01000025.1:0-20532 GCF_003998535.1 Mesorhizobium sp. M7A.F.Ca.AU.002.02.1.1
CTGCAAAGCACCGGTGATCCACCCTGTCCCTGGACAGCAGCTTGATGGCGTCATCTTGGAGGACGAGAAAAGATTGTCGAGGTACGGGTACGAATTGCCTCGGTCGTCCGTTCAATCGAAAGCACTGTCTGCGGAGGCACCTCTCCTTCATGCAGTGACAGGAGATGCTGGGCGACTTCCTTATCTGCTGCGGTGAGTCGATGATTTAGGCGGAGAAAGTCCATCCAGGTGGGGGTGCGGAATGTCTCCGTCCAAAGTGACGGTGTTTGCAGATTTCGCTGGAGCGTCCAGTTTCGTGCACCGGCACGGCTCTGGACGTGTCGCCGCGTGCGCATGGAGCCCAGAAAGGCCTCGATATTTTCCTCCGATATCAAATACTCGACCTTGGCCACGATAGGGCCACTTCTGGGTTTCAGATCGAGAGCCACGTCCGGCGGATGAAAAACTGAACTTTCTTGATCGGTTTCTTCCCAGGGACGGACCGGCAACACGATCCCCGCTGCTGCAACCAGCAACAGAGCGCCTGCGGCGCCCTCCAATGCTGAGGTCAAGGAATAGTTTTGCGCGACAGAACCCCAGATCCAGCTGCCAGCAGCCATACCGCCTGCGCTCAAGGCGTAGTAAATGGAGAGCGTGCGGCCTACAACCCACCTTGGGCTTGCCAACTGCACCGACACGTCAATGCCCGTCCAGGTGATAAGCCAACCCGCTCCGCCGAGCGCCAGCGAAATGGCCGCCACAGGAAGCGACGATGTAAGGGCAAGGGAGAGGCAACAGACTGCACAAGCCACAGAGGCGAAGGCCACCAGCCTGTTTTGAGACGTGACCTTCCTCAAGAAGCCGTTGCCCATACCCGCGATGAAAGCACCCATGCCGAAGCCGGCCAATAAGATACCGTAGACAATTGGCCCACTCTTCAACTGATCCCGGACGACGAGGGGGAGCAACGCCAGAATGGAGATGCTTGCCAACCCGAAAAGAGCGGCTCGGGCGGTCGCTGCCCTGATCTCCAAAGACATCGCCGTAAAGCGCACTCCGTCATGAATTGCCGTCGTCATTCTCTCACGAGGGAGAGGCGAAGAGCGGACCTCCCATTTGGTGCGCCATATCGCGCTTATGGGCGCCAGATCACTCACCGCAGCCAAGGCGAAAGCGGCCAGCGGCCCAAAGACGGCCAGGATCACGCCCCCCAAGGCTGGACCAACGCTGCGCACAATGTTGTATCCGACGGACATAAGCGTCACTGCGGCCGGAATGTCGCGTTTGTGAAGGATATCGCCGACCGAAGCGTGCCAAGCCGGATCATTCAAGGCAAAGCCGCAGCCGGCCAGGAAACCTAACCCGAGAATCAGCCAAGGACTGACAAATCCCAGACCCACAGAAATCATCAGCGTCGTCGACGCCGATGCTATCAGGCAGTGTCCCGCAAACATCACCCACCGGCGGCTGAAGTTGTCGGCAATGGCTCCGGCGAAAACTGAGAGGAAGAACACCGGCAATGTGGATGCGGCCTGGACGAGTGCCACCATGAGGTCGGACGCTGAAATCGTTGCCATAAGCCAACTGATGGCGACCGTTTGCACTAGCCAACCGAGGCTGGAAATCTGGGTGGCCGCCCAAATTGAGCGAAACACCTTGTTTCGAAATGGGGCGAGCGTCTTTGAAACGGGCGGTTGGGGATTTTCGCTCTGCATGAGGTATTGCTGGCCTTCGATGAGCGCTGCGATTTGAGCAAGCGGGTCGATACTTAGACATCGCGGAGCACCGCACGGACCCCAGCTCTATGGAGCTTGCCGGCGACTATTTGCGTATTGAGCCATTCTCATAGTCTCATTCATGAGCAGTCCTGTGCGCAAGCATTGCTTTGCTAAATTCCCACCACAAGCGCGCCGCCGCTGAGACCCGCACCCGCTGCCGCCAAGAGGACTTTCTCGCCAGGCCGAAACGGCTGCGCCCGATGGGCCAGCGACAATGAGAGCGGGATCGTCGCGGCGGAAGAGTTGCCATATTCGGCGATCGTCTTGACGATCGAGTGATCAGCGATGCCGAGGTTCCTGCCGACCGCGTCGAAAATGCGCGCATTGGCCTGATGCGGCACGAAACGATCGAGGTCTTGCGGCCTCAGTCGGGCAGCAGTGAGCGCATCTCTCGAGCAGGCGGTCATCATCTCCACGGCCTTGCTGAATACTTCACGGCCGTCAGTGATCGTCATCCGTGTCTGCGCGAGGTCGAGGTCGGCATGGAACGGAGTGTTGCTTCCCCCGGCGGGAATCTGGATTAGCCCGTAGCGCGAGCCGTCGGAATCCACCGAAGCGCCGAGAATGCCTCGATCCGGGTCATCGCAAGGACTGATCACCATGGCGCCGGCGGCATCGGCAAACAGCACGGCGCTGGCGCGCTCGGCCAAATTGATGCGGTGGCTGAGGATGTTGGCGGCGATGACAAGGCTCGCTTTGCCGTGCAGGCGGGTGAACCCGTCGGCGAACATCAGCGCATAGATGAAGCCGGCGCAGGCGCCGGTCAGGTCGATCGCTCCGGCGCGGCCTAGCCCCAGCCGATGTGCGACCAGCGGCGCGCTTGGCGGCAGAAGGTGATCGGGCGTCGACGTGGCGAGCAAGAGTAGACCGACGTCGCCGCGGTCGATACCGGCATTGGTCAGCGCCATGTCGCCGGCAGAGGCGGCAAGGCCCGACAGCGTGTCTTCGTCTGTTGCCCAGAAGCGCGAGCGAATTCCGGTGCGCCGCTCGATCCAGCCGGGCTCAAGCCCGAGCCGGTCTTCGATTTCCGGGTTCTCGACCTTGCGCGTCGGCGCATGATGGCCGAAGCCGAGAACGCGCGACGATAGGTTCATGGCCGCGAGCCGAAGCGTTCGCCGGCCTCCTCTATCGCGTCATAGAGCCCGTCCAATTCGTCGCTGGTGATGCAATAGGGCGGCAGAAGATAGAGGACATTGCCGAGCGGGCGCACCAACAGGCCGCGCTCAAGGAAAAAAGCGCGCAGTTTTGGCCCGATCTCGGCCAGATAACCGGCTGAGCCGGTGCGTAGGTCGAGTGCCGCGATGGTGCCGGTTGTCCGGCAGTCGGTGAAATATGGATTGTCCCGGAAGCGTTGCAGCCCCGCGGCCTGCCTCGCGCTCAAGACCGCGATCCGCTCGGCCACCGGCTCGTCACGCCAGATCTCGACATTGGCAAGTGCTGCCGCGCAGGCGATCGGATTGGCGGTGTAGGAGCTCGAATGGAAAAACGTCTTCTTGCGATCCTCCGAAAAGTGAGCGTGGAAGATGGCATCGGTGGCGATCGTGGCGGCCAGCGGGATGGTACCACCGGTCAGACCTTTCGAGGTGCACAAGATGTCGGGCGAGACGGACGCCTGTTCGCAGGCAAACATGGTTCCGGTGCGCCCCCAGCCGGTCATCACTTCATCGGCGATCACGAGCGTGCCGGAGGCTTCGGCGATCCTCTTCAATTCGGCAAGAACCCAGGCCGGATACATCAGCATGCCGCCGGCGCCAAGCACCAGCGGCTCGACGATCAGCGCGGCTGCGCGCCGGTCGCGGCTAACGGCCTCGAACCGATCCAGCGTTTCCTGCTCGCGCCCGGCGGCCGGGAAGGGGATGGTGTCGACCTCGAACAGCAAAGGCTCATAGGCGGCGTTGAAGACGCCACGGGCGCCGACGCTCATCGTGCCGATGGTGTCGCCATGATAGCTGTGCTCCATGACGGCGATGCGCGAACGCGACGCGCCGATGTTACGGAAATAGCCGAGCGCCATCTTCAGCGCGACTTCGACTGAGGTCGAGCCACTGTCGGAATAGAACACCCGGTGGAGGCCGGCGGGTGCGATGCCTACAAGCGCCTCGGCCAGCCGTTCGGCCGGCTCGTGGGTGAAGCCCGCGAAGATGATCTGGTCGAGGCTCGAGGCGGTCGTCTCGATGGCCTTCATGATGCGGGGGTGGCGATGGCCATGGGTGACGACCCACCAGGAAGAAATCGCATCGAGGATGCGGAAGCCGTCGGCCTTGTGGAGATAGGCGCCTTCAGTCAGCACGATTTCAGGGAGCGAGGGCTCTAGCGCGTGCTGCGTGAACGGATGCCAGACTCGAGACTCCGCCATCAGTCGCCTCCGGCAATCATGGCCAGGTCGAAGCCGGAAATCATTGCATCTCTCAACGTTTCACCCGTCAGCGGACCGAGGTGCGGCAGCCTGCCCAGCTGCGGCACGCCGCCGAATTCCACGATTGTCCTTTGTGTATCGGCCACCTCTTCGCCAATGAAGGCAATGCCGATGAGCGGGATGGAGCGGGCTCTCAGGGCCTCGATCGACAACAGCGTATGATTGATGGTGCCAAGCGCGGTGCGGGCGCACAGTATGACCGGCAGCCGCCATTGTTCGAATATGTCAATGAACCTTGTCTGTCGATTGAGCGGCACCATCAGCCCGCCGGCGCCTTCGATGACGAGCGGTGTCGGCAGGACCGGAAATGAAAGATCGTCGGCCTCGATCGCGACGCCGTCGATTTCGGCTGATCGATGCGGCGACAGCGGCATCGTCAGTCGATAGACTTCGGGCAGCACGCGTCCGTCGGGCAAGCCGGAAAGCCGGGCGACGACCTCGCTGTCGGTCTCCTCGTTGAGGCCCGATTGCACCGGCTTCCAGTAGAAGCCGTCGAGCAGCCCGGCAAGTCCGGCCGAAAACACTGTCTTGCCAATTCCAGTGTCTGTTCCGGTGACGACGATGCGTTTGGTCATGCTGTGGCCAACACTCCGACGAGAGCCTCGACCATGGCGGAAATGTCGGCTTCGTCGACGTTGAGAGTCAGCGAAATGCGCAGGCGCGACGTACCCTCAGGCACTGTCGGCGGGCGAATGCCGCGTATGTCGAAGCCGCGTGCCTGCAGTCCTGCCGCCACCGCCATGGTGCGGCTGTTATCGCCGATCACAAGCGGCTGGATCTGCGAGCCGCTGGGCATCACGCCGCAGCGTTCGGCCAATTGCCGGCTCGCGAAAGCGACACGCTCGTGCAACTGAGCACGACGCATAGGCTCGTCAGACAGAATAGTCAGCGCCTCACGTGCCGCGACTGCCATCAGCGGCGATGGTGCGGTCGCATAGATGAATGGCCGGCACCGGTTGATAAGATAGTCGCACAGTGTTCGCGGTCCGGTAACGAGCGCGCCGGATGCGCCAAGCGCCTTGCCGCATGTGTGGAGCGTGACGATGTTGTCGCGGCCTTCATACGCGGCGGCCAGTCCCCGGCCGTCCGGTCCCCAGACGCCGGTGGCATGCGCTTCATCGACGACGATGAATGCCTGGTACCGATCAGCCAGCGCGACCAGGCTCTCCATCGGCGCACGGTCGCCATCCATGCTGTAAAGGCTTTCGAAGGCGATCCACACCCGCCCCATGCCGCCTTCGGCGCGCCAGCGGGTGATTGCGTCCTCGACAGCGTCGACGTCGTTGTGCGCGGCCAGCTTGAACTCAGCGCGCCCGGCCTGGGCACCCTCATGCATGCTGGCATGAGCGAGCTCGTCGAGGACCAGCAGGTCGCCTTTCTGCGGCAGGGCCGTCAGCAGAGCGAAGTTGGCGATATAGCCGCTGCCGAAGAACAGTGCACGCTCGGCTCCGAAAAATGCCGCTGCGTCCGCCTCCAGTTGCTCATGTTCCGGTGCATTGCCGCGCAACAGCCGCGATCCGGTGGCGCCCACTGGCGTGCCCCGCGCAATCGCCGTCGAAACCGCATCGCCCAGTCTTTTGGAGGCGGCAAGTCCGATATAGTCGTTCGACGAGAAGTCGAGCCCGGCGCGCGGTGCGAGCGTCCGCAACCGGTCCTTGCGCCCCAGTCCCCGCAAGGTTGCGTCATAGCGGGCAAGAATTGCCTCCTTCATTGCGTGGCGAGTTCCATAGGCTCAATGCCGAGGCGCCGGAACAGAAGGGTATCCTTGTCCTCGCCGGGATTTCCCGCCGTCAGCAGCGTGTCGCCGACAAAGATCGAATTGGCGCCGGCAAAGAAGCACAGCGCCTGCGTTTCGTCGCTCATCGCCGTCCTGCCGGCGGACAGCCTTACATAGGATTTCGGCATCATCACCCGCGCGAGCGCAACGATGCGGACGAAATCGATCGGATCGATGGCGTCGGCCGCGGCAAGCGGCGTGCCTTCGATGGGAATAAGCATGTTGATCGGCACGCTTTCCGGCGGCTCGGGCAGGTTCGCGAGCGTGACCAGCATGTCGATGCGATCGGTCTTTTCTTCTCCCATCCCGACAATGCCGCCGCAGCAGACTTTCATCCCAACCGCGCGCACGTGCCCAAGCGTTTTCAGCCGGTCGGCAAAAGTCCTGGTTGAAATAACCTCGCCATAGTAGCGCTCAGAGGTATCGATGTTGTGGTTATAGTAGTCGAGACCGGCCTGCTTCAGGCGAGCAGCTTGCTCAAGATCGAGCATGCCGAGCGTCATGCAGGTCTCCATGCCGAGGGCCTTGACGCCCTCAATCATGGCGACCACAACGTCCATGTCGCGCTCCTTGGGACTTCGCCACGCCGCGCCCATGCAATAGCGCGTTGCGCCGCCATCACGCGCCTTGGCCGCTTCGTCGATGACATGCTTGACGTCCACCAGCTTCGACGCCTTCACACCGGTTTCGTAATGCGCAGACTGGCTGCAATAGCCGCAATCTTCGGGGCACCCGCCGGTCTTGATGCTAAGGAGCCGCGACAGCTGCACTCGGTTTCGATCGAAGTTCTGGCGGTGGATCGTCTGAGCCAGGAACAGCAGATCGTTGAATGGCATGCCGTAGATGGCCTCGGCCTCTTTGCGGTTCCATCGCGGAGGCG
This sequence comes from Mesorhizobium sp. M7A.F.Ca.AU.002.02.1.1, assembly GCF_003998535.1. Taxonomy (NCBI): domain Bacteria; kingdom Pseudomonadati; phylum Pseudomonadota; class Alphaproteobacteria; order Hyphomicrobiales; family Phyllobacteriaceae; genus Mesorhizobium; species Mesorhizobium sp. M7A.F.Ca.AU.002.02.1.1. Next base: position 6,831 of record NZ_RZPB01000025.1, read on the forward strand.
TTCCGTCGACCGATTGCATGGTCTGGTTCACGTCGAACTCCGAGTTCATTCCAATCGTCATCGTCAAACCTTTGTTTGCTAGTCCGGTACGCCTTCTTGGCTTTGGGGCGCACTCGCTAAAGGCGAGCTGCGGCACGTCTTTCCAGCACCTCCTACGCCTGCCGAGCTGATGTTGCTCCTCACGCCGTAATCCTCAGTTCAAGTGCTTGCAGATGTTCTGGTGGTCCGGCATGTCCAGGCCGATGTCGAGGATCGGGGCGCTGTGCGTCAGCCAACCCATGGAGATGAGATCGACACCGGTCGCCGCAATCGCCGCCGCCGTTTTCGGCATCACCCGACCGGACGCCTCGGTGATCGTACGGCCATCCACTATAGAAACCGCGCGGGCAAGATCCTCGACCGACATATTGTCGAGCAGCACCGCGTCAACACCAATCGCGAGCGCTGCATCGAGCTGCTTCAGCGTGTCGACCTCGACCTCGACCTTCACCATATGCCCTGCTGCGGCGCGCGCCCGCTCTATTGCTGTGCGCATATCGCCGGCGATCGCGATGTGGTTGTCCTTTATGAGCACGCCGTCATCGAGGCCGAACCGGTGATTGGCACCGCCGCCGACGCGCACGGCGTATTTCTCCAATGCCCGCAGCCCGGGCGTCGTCTTTCGCGTCGATACAATCCTCGCCTTGTGACCGCGCACGGCCTCAACCATGGCCGCTGTGGCAGTGGCAATGCCGCTCAGCCGGCATAAGAAATTGAGGGCCGTGCGTTCGGCCGTGAGCAGGCCTCGTGCGGGTCCGGACAATCTTGCAATGGTTTCCCCGGCCCCAACCTCGCTGCCATCAGGGCGCCAGATCTGGATGTTGATCGCCGGTTCCACGAGAAGGAAGGCATACGAGACCAGATCGAGCCCGGCAACGACGCCCGCCTGCCTCGCTTTGAGCACCAACGTGGCAGTGCAATCATACGGGATAACCGCATCGGTGGTCAGGTCGCCGGATCTGCCCAGGTCTTCGAGGAGCGCAACGCGCACAATCGGTTCGATCAGGGTCGCGGGGAGGGGGGAGAATGAAGTCATATCAAGTGCTCCGTATGGTAGCCCGGCAATCGAGTGCGGCCGCGGCCCGCATTGCGCTGTGCAGTGTCAGCCGTGATGGGCGCACGTTGGCATCGTGGAGCGGGAAATCGGACCGACAGTGCGCGCCTCGACTCTCTTCCCGCCTCAGGGCCGCCGCGGCGATCATCAGTGAGACCAAAGCCGGACCAGAGGCAGCGACACTATTGGCTGCGATCGGCAGCAGGGTCGCCACCGCTTCGCGCATTGCCTCGCCGTCGCGGATGATACCCAGGGCGGCGGAGACAATCGGGCGGACCACGGAAGCGTCTGGTCGTGGAGGGACGAATGTGGAGCATCTGCGCGGTCGCCGGGTATACGACGTGCCGGCAACGCTTTCGGCAACCCAGCTCGCGGTGACCGCCGCTTCGGTGAGCGAGTTGCTGGCCAGGCGGTTGGCGCCGTGCAGGCCGGTACAGGCCACCTCACCGCAGGCCCACAATCCCTCGATGGAGCTGCGGCCGGCGCTGTCTACGGCGACGCCGCCCATGTGATAATGTGCCGCCGGGCGCACCGGGATCAGGTCGGTCGCTGGGTCGATTCCTGCGCTCCGGCACAATTCGGCGATGCCTGGAAAACGCTTGCCAAATCTCGGGCCGAGACTTTGCCGTGCGTCCAGGAATACGCGGCGTCCAACGGCAAGCTGGTGCCAAATGGCGCGCGCTACGACGTCGCGAGGCGCAAGTTCACCGCCAGGTGTGTCGGCGAGGAAGCGCTCTCCTCGCTCATCGATGAGCACCGCGCCTTCGCCACGCACGGCTTCGCTCACCAGCGGCATCGGCCGGCGCGGACCGTCGAGCGCAGTTGGATGGAACTGTATGAATTCCAAGTCGGCGAGTTCCGCCCCCGCCCATGCGGCGAGCGCCAGCCCGTGACCCCATGAGCCAGCGGGGTTTGTCGTGTCGCAAAACAGCCCGCCGACGCCGCCGGTCGCCAGCACCGCGCGACGCGTGGGCAGAGCGAGCGCGCCGGCTCGTCCTGCTGCGACCACGGCGATGACCGACCCGTCCTGCACGACCAGCCGGCGGACCTCCACATTTTCGATAATGGTGATCGAGGCTGTACGCCGAACCGCGGCGACGAGCGCGCGCACCAACTCGCGACCGGTGGCGTCGCCGGCTGCATGCACAATCCGCCGTCGCGAGTGTGCCGCCTCGAGCCCAAGTCGCAACGCGCGGTCAGGGTGCTGGTCGAAGTCGACGCCGAACCTTTGGATCGTCCTAATCGCTTCGGGTGCAGCTCGTACCACTCGCCGCACCGTGGCCTCATCGCAGAGTCCGTCGCCGGCAGCTATCGTGTCGCAAAGGTGAAAATCTGGGCCGTCGTCGCCCCCGAGACTTGCCGCAAGACCGCCCTGGGCAAGTTCACTGCAGGCTCCGGTTCCAAGCGGCGCGTTGGTCAAAAGCACGACCGGTTCCGGCGCCAGATGAAGCGCCGTCATCAGGCCGGCAATGCCGCCGCCGATGACGACCGGCGCCCCCGCGATTTCGCGAACCTCCAGACTCATAGGGAAAGCATGCGCTCGACCGCGCGGCGGGCGGGGCCGGCAATTTCGGGATCAATCCGGACCTCATGCCGGTTCTGCTCGAGTGCGGCGCGAATGTTGGCCAGGTTGATGCGCTTCATGTGCGGGCACAGATTGCATGGGCGAACGAACTCGACGTCGGGATGCGCGACCGCGACGTTGTCGCTCATCGAACATTCGGTCAGAAGGACGACACGCTTCGGTTTCTCACGCTCGACATAATCCGACATCGCCGCGGTCGAGCCGGAGAACTCCGCCTCCGCGACAACGTCTGGTGGGCATTCTGGATGGGCCAGCACGATGACGCCTGGATGGGCATCGCGCAGTTCCCGGATGTCTGCTGCGGTGAAGCGCTCATGCACCTCGCAATGGCCTTTCCAGGCGATGATCTCGACGTCTGTATCGGCTGCCACGTTCCTCGCCAGATATTCGTCCGGGAGCATCAGCACACGCGCCACGCCAAGCGATTCCACCACCGCCTTGGCGTTGCCGGACGTGCAGCAGATGTCGGACTCCGCTTTTACGGCGGCGGAAGTGTTGACGTAAGTAACAACGGGGACCCCCGGATACCGCAGCCGCATTAGCCGCACGTCGTTTGCCGTGATCGATTCGGCCAGCGAGCAGCCGGCGCGGAGATCCGGGATGAGCACGGTCTTGTTCGGATTGAGCAGTTTTGCCGTCTCGGCCATGAAATGAACGCCGGCAACCACGATGATGTCGGCGTCGACCGTCACCGCCTTGTGGGCCAACGCCAGGCTGTCGCCGACGATGTCTGCCACGCAATGAAAAATTTCGGGCGTCTGGTAATTGTGCGCCAGCACCACCGCATTGCGCTCACGCTTCAGCGCTAAGATGGCTTCAATATCGCCGGCGAACGCGGGCCATTCAACGGGTGGGATCACCCGCCGGACACGCTCATACAAGGACGCAGCCATAGGTAACGCCCCAGTCATTGGCGCCTCGATTATATTCGGTTTGACAATAAGGGAATATATCTACCTTGACTATAAGTATGTCAAGCCCGCGCCAGCGGTAATTTTGTCCCGGCGATAGCCCTGTCGTCGAGGACGGCATGCCGGAAGCGATAAAGCTTCGCCGGTCGGCCGCCCGTGTCGAGGGAGGTCTCCCCGGTCTCCTCAACAAGTTCCTGCTGCTCGACCAATCTCCGGAAGTTCGGCTTGTTGATCAGCCTGCCAGCCAAAGCTTCCACGGTTCGCTGCAGTTGCAGCAGCGTGAAGGAAGGCCGCATAAGCTCGAACACGACCGGCCGGTATTTGATCTTCGAACGCAGCCGCGCGATCCCGGTTGCCAGAATACGACGGTGGTCAGCGACCATTGGTTTGCCAGCCGCGGCCGCAATCGCGTCCCTGCCGCCACCGGCCTCCTCAATCAGAGCAGCTTCATAGAGCAACTCGTAGCGTTGGAGCGTGAGTTCCTCGTTCCAATGGCGGTCGTCGAAGCCGAAGGCTATCGCAGCGCGCTGCCGGCGCTCGCGTTGAGTGGTCGGCTCGCTGGCGCCGCCGGCCCACTCAATCAGGCGGGGCCGCAATCTATCGAGCAGCACAGGCGGCGTGCCGAAGCGGTGGTCCTCCCAGGGAAAATATTCGTACCAACTTTGCCAGCCGCACGCGGCCGAGTTCGTTGCCTGTTCCTTCCTGGTCAATGCGAGATAGCTGATTGAGATGACGCGCTGGTGGCGCTCAGTGCCGATGCGATCGCGATCGGCGAAGGTGTAGAGTTGCTCGATGTATCCAAGTGCATGGCCGGTCTGCTGCTCCACCCACCCCCTCAAACCCGACTGCAGTGATCGATGCTCAAGGGCAAAAGGTCCAGAAGGGAGGGTGTCCGCATGACCGACTGTGAGGACACAGGGCTCACTGTCGTTTACGGCGACCACGACGGCAGTCAGGTCCACTTTGGCTTCGTCAGCTTTGACGGCGGCTTTGCCTTTCTTGGTTCTTCTTGTCTGAGGATCCATGTTTGCGAAAGCGGGTTGGCCCAACGGAGCGCCTTAATCGATTGAATGTAACCTTGGAAGCCAGCACGTCAACACCGGAGTACTCAAGCGCTGTTTTTAGCTCTTCGCAGTCGCACAAAAATATGCCAAACGCGACACCCGCTGTTGGTAACGTAAGGGAAGGGGCCTCGGTTGAGCGCGGCTGGTGAGATAAAAGGGATGACTCCTCCAGATATTCGATCGCGAAAAGGCCAGACGCCACTTGTATGCTTGACGGCCTACACCACGCCGGTCGCGAGGCTGCTCGATCGCCACTGCGACATCGTTCTTGTCGGCGACAGCGTCGGCATGGTGCTGCACGGCCTGTCGTCGACGCTGGGGGTCACGCTCGACATGATGATCATGCACGGACAGGCCGTTCGCCGCGGCCTTGAACACGCGCTGATGGTCGTCGACCTGCCCTTCGGTTCCTACGAGGAAAGCCCAGAGCACGCTTTCGGCAACGCTGCGCGCGTGATGGGTGAGACCGGTTGTTCAGCGGTAAAGATCGAGGGCGGCGAGACCATCGCGGAAACCATCCGCTTCCTTACCGCGCGCGGCGTACCTGTCATGGCCCATGTGGGCCTGACGCCGCAGGCGGTAAACACGTTTGGAGGCTATCGTGTGCAGGGCCGGGGAGCCGATGCAGAGCGGATCAGGCGCGACGCCAGGGCGGTAACTGAAGCTGGCGCCTTCTCCTTGGTGCTGGAAAAGATACCGGAGCAGCTTGCACGGCAGATAACCGCCGATATCGACATACCCACCATCGGCATCGGTGCCTCGCCAGCTTGCGACGGCCAGATTCTGGTGAGCCACGATATGCTCGGGCTCTTCACCTCATTTCGGCCGAAGTTCGTCAAACGCTATGCCGAGCTCGGTGAGCAGGCTGAGGCGGCAATCGCCGCTTACGCCACCGATATGCGGAACCGGCACTTTCCGGCGGTCGAACATCTCTATGTCAACGCCTTGAAGGCCGGTGACTTCACATGAGCGTGCCGATCGCTCGAACCGTGAGCGAGCTGCGCGGCGTCGTTGCGCAATGGCGTCGCTCGGGTGCCACGATCGGTATTGTGCCGACCATGGGAGCCTTGCACGACGGGCATCTGAGCCTCGTGCGGAAGGCGCTCGAAAGGGCCGAGCGGGTGATCGTGACGCTGTTCGTAAACCCCAAGCAGTTCAACAGCCCCGCCGACCTGATTGCCTACCCTCGGACGGAAAGCGACGATGCTGCCAAGCTCGCTCTGCTGGGCACGCATCTGCTCTATGTGCCGGACACAGAGGAAATGTACCAGGTGGGCTTCGCCACGGCCGTTTCAGTGTCCGGCATCAGCGAATGCCTTTGCGGCGCATTCCGGCTCGGCCATTTCAATGGCGTGGCGACGGTCGTGGCCAAGCTCTTCCTGCAGGCCGGCGCTGACTTCGCCTTTTTTGGCGAAAAGGATTTTCAGCAACTTCAGCTTGTCAGGCGCTTGGTCCGGGATCTCGACATTCCGATCACTATTGTGCCCTGTCCGACAGTCCGCGAAGCCGATGGTCTTGCGCTATCGTCGCGTAACGTGCGGCTCTCCCCAGCCCAACGCGCCATTGCCCCAAAACTAGCATCGGTCCTGCTCGATACGGCCGAGCGGCTTGCACGCGGCTCCCCCATCCTGCCTACGCTTGATGAAGCGCGTGCAGCAATTCTGGCTGCCGGCTATCGCGAGCTCGAATACCTGGAGCTTCGCGGAGAAACAGACCTGCAATCGTTAGCAAGCCTTGACCGACCGGCACGCTTGCTTGCTGCGGCTTGGCTTGGCGACACGCGGCTCATCGATAACGTCGCAATATCACCCATCGGTAGTTGGTCAGGTGGGCGGAGCTCTCTCCAATCGGAAGCAGCACAGCAATTGCGGTGATGACGGCGGCGCGTCGTATGCCCTGCAGGGACAGGCCATCATTTAGAACCACGTCTCCGTCGGCTTCCAGCAACCTCCGCGAGGTACGCTAAGCGCAGATGCATCGCGTATTTGAAACCTTGGTCGAGCAACTCTCTGCAAGCGTCGATGCCGTCGATCTCCATGAGGCAATGGCGTCCGCCGCAGCCGGGTTCGACTTTCCGCTCTTCGCTTATTTCACCTACCCATCCGCTTCCGGCGACAGGCCGCGATTGATCTCGAATTATCCATCATCATGGACATCACATTACCTGCAACAGCGCTACCACAGCGTGGATCCCGTGATCCTGCGGGGACTGCGGGGCTGGGATACCTTCGACTGGGGTGTGGACCGCGATCACCGTTATTTGCCGACCTCTCAGCAGGAAGTCCTGGAAAAAGCAGCTGAGTTCGGCATTCGCGGCGGACTGACCATGTCGATGCATGATCATCGCGGCCGGTTCGCCGCACTGACCTTCGCCTCCAACGAGGCGCATCCGCCATTTCTGAGGTCGCTGACGCGCTACGAAAAAGCAATGCAACTGGTTGCGATCAACGTTCATATCCATGCCCGGCGCAGGCTCGCCGAAGATTGCGTGGTAGATGGCATAATGCTCACCCGGCGGGAGTTCGAGTGCCTGAAATGGGCGGCGTGCGGCAAGTCGGCCTGGGATATCAGCCAGATTCTCGGTGTCTCGAAACGCACCGTGACCTTCCATCAGGAAAACGCCAAGGCGAAGCTTGGCGTGCGAACCATCAACCAGGCCGTAGTGCGGATGGCTGCTCGGGCGAGATCCTGATCCTCTCCAAGTCTAGCTGTAAAGGTCTACAGGCTGCATTCATGACGGCTTTGCCCTTCGATTGCGTGGACACATCCCGCACGGAGACGACAATGATGCAGCTGATAACACCCGACTGCTACGCCGAGTTTGCGAGCGAACTCAAGGAAATGCACGGACTTAGGTATCGGGTTTTCAAGAAGCGGCTCGATTGGGAAGTGCAGACCGAAGGCGAAATGGAAACGGACTCGTTTGACAGCCTGAACCCCGTCTACCTGCTTCTCAAGGGGTCCGATTGGCGAACTTGCGGCTGCGTCCGCCTTTTGCCGACCACCGGACCGACAATGTTGCGCGATACGTTTCCGACGCTGCTGGATGAGATGGTGGTCCCTGCGAGTGCCGATATCTGGGAGAGTAGTCGTTTCGCGCTCGATCTCCCTGCGACAGCGCCGAAGGCAGCTGGCGGCCTGGCCCAAGCAACCTACGAGCTCTTCGCGGGGATCATCGAATTCGGCTTGGCCAACAATCTCTCCGGGATCGTAACGGTGACAGATACGCGCATCGAAAGGATCCTTCGTCTCGCGACCTGGCCGTTGTCACGTATCGGACAGCCCAAGCAGGTCGGCAACACCGAGGCAGTCGCCGGCTTCCTCGATATTTCCTACGCCAGTCTCTTGCGCATCCGCTGGAGGGGACGCCTCAACGGGCCGGTGTTGTGGCAACCAGTTCTCATCCAATCGGCATAGCGCCTGCGGATGCTCAGCCGTGACTTGAGTTAAGTCTGCTCACGGCCGCCACCGCCGCCGTGAGGGTGAGCGGACCCGCCCCACGAGCTTTCGACTGTTCCGGTCGATTGGCTCGCGCGGCCGGACTTTGGATTTCCGTAGGCGCAACCCGCAGTCCAGCGTGAGCACGCCAAAATGGCGCCCCTCCGCTTCGTCCAAAGAAGCCAACGTGGCTTCTGAGGTCGTCTTAGAATATTGGACCGGCCGCCGTGAGCGATCGCAACCTCAAAGCTTTGCCGGTATGCCGGTTTGGCCGGACCGTCGGCCAGTCGGAGCAGTCCCCCGATAAGGACCCGAGCTGACGCGCGGTCCAACAGCGCCCGAGCCTATGCTTTGTGCATTACCGTTCGGTTGGCCATGTCGTCCAAGACCGCATGAAGAAGGCTTCCAACCTCCTGCGCAGCGAGCTCTGGCGCAATTCCTACATCGGACAATTGAATGAGCATTTTCTTGGCGGCACAGCGCCAGAACGCGCTCGCCGCCTCGCCGTTCTTGGTCTCGAGGGCCTGGGCGATACTTTCGACCAATATACGTCGCCGATGCAGCGGAAATACGCAAATGTTTGATTCATGCATCAATCACCTCACAGATTCAGTTCCACAAAGAAAAACACCGGCGTCTTCAAAAGAGCCCCGCTAGCGCGGTGACGGTTCGCGGCGACATGACGAGTTCCACTTCCCCATCGACAAGCCATTGGGAGATGAGCCGCCGGACCGCATATCCGGGACCGCACATAAGGTGAACCACCATTGCTCATCCGGCTGCATTTTCCTGGGCCGTTCGACGAGGCGTTCCAGCCGAATTGACGTCCAATGACTTGATCTCTGAAAGGGCAGGGCGGTACGAATCACCCGACTGTTCCGCTGCTTACATTCCTGCGAGCTTGTGTATGAACGATTAAAGCGTGCCCGAGCCGTTCTTGGTGGCCGCCGCAGAAGGGAATCATGTCATCCGCTGCCTATCGTAGGCGGCGCGACTTCTAGCATGACTGCACTGCCCCGACAGGGCTTTGCAATCGCGCGTTTCGAAGCCTATGCTTTGGCATCGGCCGGCATTTACTTCGGTGCAGCCGACAGTAAGACGTACGCGCTCTTGCCCCGTTGGAAGAGAGCCTTGCCCGATCCCTCTTTCGCGACCAGGTGCTGAAGCCCTCACCCCGCAGGACTTCGCGCTTTTGCGACCATCGCTGCATCACGTCGAACCGGGCATCAAGGACAAGTTGGAGGTCGCGCATCAGCCGATCAAGAACGTATATTTTCCCGAGAGGGGCATCGCGTCGGTGGTCGCCACCATGACCGGCGGGCGGCAAGGTGAAGTCGGCATTGTCGGCTATGACGGGATGAAAGGAATTGCCGTCATTCTCGGAAAGGAAAGCACTACCTGGCGCCTGCCGGTTGAAAACCTTCGCCCTGCGATTAGCCCGTCGCTTCGCACCTCAGTGCTGGACTATGCCCACGCGTTCCTCGTCCAATCATGCCGGACGGCACTGGTCAATGGCCACTCCAAGGTCGAAGAACGGCTGGCCCGCTGGCAGCTGATGGTCCACGACCGTGCGGAAGGAGATAAGATCCTCCCGACGCATGAATTTCTGGCGACCATGCTCGCGCCCACCGCCCGGGGTCACCACGGCCCTGCAAATGCTTGAGTATCGAGGACTGGTGCACGCCAAGCGCGGCGAGATCACGATCATCGACCGTGCCGGATTGATAAAGCTCACACATGGCGCTTATGACAAGGAGGAGCAGCGTTATTTCGGCCTGGCCGCTGCCTGAAGCATGTCGGTTGAAACGGGTTCAGCCGACGTCTCCTTGCCCCTCACCAGGTCGCCCAAAAGCATCAGCGGTTTTGAACGAATCGCAGCGATTGTCCGCAATCGGACATAGGCTTGAAGGCGGTCGAATTCGTGCCATAAGTCGGGTTGGTCAGGGTTCAGGGAGGAATTCGTCATGACCAATTCGTTTCACACCGTCACCGTCGAAAAAGCCGCAGAAGCCTATGTCCTTTCCAGGGGAAGGGTCCGCTTTCTCTCCATGGCGCAGGCGATCCGCGCCATCCGAACACTAATGCCGGCATGCAAGGCCACCGACCGCGAGTTGGAGGAACTGTTGGCGGCCGCTTCCTTCGTTCATGGCGTGCCCGTCGCCTTCGACACAAAAACAGCCGATGGTGTAGAACCACGGCTGCATTCCTAAGAGGGCATGCCGCGCCATGCAGACTGTCAGAGGGCATTCGTCAGATGGTAGTCCGCTAACTTAACTGCAGAGTCTAAAGGACGTGTTCCAGCATTGCGAACTCACCGATCGCTTTGTTGCCAAAGCTGCCAGCAAGCGATCGCCTCATCCAGCCGTTTGCACCATCTCATCACAGACATCATCGCGATGCTACCTGTCCAGCATATGTCCAGCATTTCGCAAGGCGGCCAGAAGGAGCCTCGCATAGCCTGTGACATCGATCTGGGCCTGCATCGAAAGGGGCATGCTGGTCCAGTTCTCCAACGGTGCAATGAAAGGTGAGAAGGTGCCATTGACAAGGCAACAACAGCTAACAAGGCCCTCTCGGTCCAATGCCACCACACCGATCTTGTCGCCTGGATATCCAATGGCTGCGACTCGCTGGACCTCCAGGTCACCGTCCACCCGCACGTCAAAAAGAAGGCTACCACGGCTCCTCGTGGCTATCTCAGCCGCCTTCTCATCAAAGCTTGAAGAGAGCAAGCGGACGCTTTCCACCGCCATCTGGAAAATCACCAAATCCAGTTCATTCACGGCCATATGGGCATTTCCGCGCAACGGGTGGTGATTGCAATGACACATACTGCTTGTTCACAGATGTCGGTCACGAACGATCATTCGTCGGGTTCCGGTTCCGACCAACGGTGTCGCCACCTGATCGTGCTGCGGTTCGAACCTTCCGAACGCGAGCCGAGCGCGCTATGAGGTTGGAGTCTAGGTCTCGGACCCTGCCTCGCGGCCTGCTCATCTTTGGCAGACCCGTTGCAACGCCGCCGCGATGGCGCAAACGCCAGATGACGCTGATCCATCGCTTGATCGTGAACTGAGCTTCTGAACACCATTGGGACAGCAGGGTGGAAGGGCTTGACCAACGCTGCCCCCGTTTTCCAAGAGGACCCGTCCTCGATTGAATCTTTCGAGCCCCGTGCAGCGCGCAGCCAAATGATGACCATCTGGACCCAGCTCGCAGACCGCAAGGCAAAGAGGGAACCTTCCAGGCAGCCAAGCTGCGTCGACGCAAAGAGCGGCCTTTGGAGTTCCCAGAATCGACCCTTCCATAGTTGCGACAGGCAACCACTGCACGAGTGTGGGAGAGCGAATCGCAAGCATTGCGTGAGGTCCTGCGCGTTTTCCCCTCTTGCTATTTGGCACATCGTTTGCGCCGAAGTGGGCGCAGCGTTCGACCGGAGCACTGCATGGGAGAGGGAGGAGCCCCACCCCGATCCGGTCAAGGAGAGAGACGGTGTTGGTTCCAAGAGTTCCCCGCGCGATCTTAGCGCCCCGCAAGCGCCATTTTGCCCGGACCTACGTGCAGGTACTTGCCGCCATAATCCTGGGTGCCGCAATCGGCTATTTCCATTTGGAGACCGGCCACAGCCTGAAGCCGCTCTGCGATGCCTTCGTCGATGTCGTCAAGATAATCACCGTACCTGTCATCTTCCTGACAATGGCGACCGGCATTGCCGGCATGAGCGATCTGCAGAAGGTCGGCCGAGTTGCCGCCAAGGCGATGGTTTATTTCCTTACCTTCTCGACGCTAGCACTCCTTGTCGGGCTGATTGTCGCGAATATCGTTCAGCCTGGCGCCGGCCTCAACATCGATCCGGCCTCGCTCGATGTCGAAGCCGTTAAGGGCTATGTGGCCACGGCTCACGAGCAGTCCGTGACCAGCTTCCTGATGAACATCATCCCGTCAACGATTGCCAGTGCCTTCGCGGAAGGCGACATCCTGCAAGTCCTGTTCTTCTCGGTCCTGTTCGGCATTGCTTTGGCGATGACCGGAGAGACGAGCAGGCCGGTCGTTACCTTTCTCCAGGCGCTTACCGCCCCCATTTTTAAGCTCGTCGGCATTCTGATGAAGGCTGCACCCATCGGCGCCTTCGGCGCAATGGCCTTTACGATCGGCAAATACGGAATCGGTTCGGTGGCCAACCTCGCGATACTGGTCGCGACGTTCTATCTTACCGCCTTCCTCTTCGTGTTCGGGGTTCTCGGCGCGGTCTGCCGCTACAACGGCTTCTCGATCTTTTCTCTCGTCCGCTACATCAAGGACGAGCTGCTGCTTGTCCTGGCAACGTCCTCCTCGGAGGCCGCGCTGCCCTCGCTAATGGAGAAGATGGAGAAGGCCGGCGCCGCCCGTTCGGTCGTAAGTCTCGTCATCCCTACTGGATACTCATTCAATCTGGACGGTACCAATATCTACATGACGATCGCCGCCCTCTTCATCGCCCAGGCGACGAACACAGATTTGTCAATTGCCGATCAGATCCTCCTGCTGCTAATTGCGATGCTTTCCTCGAAGGGTGCGGCAGGCGTCACCGGCGCCGGCTTCATCACATTGGCCGCTACTCTCTCTGTCGTGCCGAGTGTTCCCGTTGCCGGAATGGCTCTAATTCTTGGCGTGGACCGCTTCATGTCGGAATGCCGCGCGCTGACGAATTTAGTCGGTAATGCGGTGGCATCGCTCGTTGTCGCTCGCTGGGAAGGCGAATTGGACCAGTCACGGATGGAAACCGCTTTCCGCGGTTAGGGTTACATCAAACTGGCTCCCCGCAAGCAAGATCGCAACAGCGCGACGTGTAAGTAGCGGCCTTGACACAACAGTCGAATTGCCAGCCTCCAAAGAGCGCTGGAAATAGAGTACTAACGCAGTGAGTAATACAACACCATGAAGCCCCTAAGCAAACGAACGGTTCACGGAGACTCATCTGGGTGCGCATGGAGCGCTGTTCGTCGAATGCGCTATCCGCGGGGTGGGGGAACTATTTCAGCTTGCCGCCCCAAGCCGTCGCGGGAGCGCACCGGATGATGGAGGACCGGCCGATCAGAATCGCTAGGGGAAAGCGCGTCACAATAGCCGATCTCGCCCGCGAAGCCGGAGTCAGCGTAGCAACAGTCGATCGGGTTCTGAACGTCCGCCTTCCGGTGCGAGAGGAGACCGCCCAGCGGGTCCATGCGGCCGCGCACGCGATCGGCTATCATGCTGCCGGTCTCATCAAACAGCGCTTGCAGCAGCACCTGCCGCACTACAAGCTGGGCTTCATCTTGAGAAAACCTACCCACGATTTCTACCAAGATTTCGCTCGCAAGATCGAAGAGTCGGTCAGTATGGCTAAATCCTTCCACGGCCTTCCGATCATCGAGTTCGCGCAGTCACATTTGCCGCGTGACCTGCTCCCGCTTCTTAAGGACCTTGGGAGCCGCTGCCAGGCGATCGCCATGGTGGCGGCCGATCACCCGAAAATCACAGCATCAGTCGAGGAGCTCAAGGCGAAAGGTATCCCGGTATTTTCGCTGCTATCCGACTTCGCCGATGGCGTGCGCGAGGGCTACATCGGCCTCAACAACAGCAAGGTCGGACG
>NZ_RZPB01000260.1:0-7521 GCF_003998535.1 Mesorhizobium sp. M7A.F.Ca.AU.002.02.1.1
GGTTGAGGACACGATTGGGTACCGCATTCAGCGGCCGACGGCGGGTTTCCGCCGTCGGCCGCTGAATGCGGTACCCAATCGTGTCCTCAACCAGACTTCGTTCCTCCTTGCTGATGGCCCCGGCGCTGGCCTGGCTCGCGGCCTTGATGGTGGTGCCGTGCGCGCTGGTACTGGCGCTCGCCTTCTTCCGGCGTGGCATCTATGGCGGCATCGAATACACCTTCACGCTGGAGAATTTCGGCCTGGTCTTCGACCCGCTCTATGCCGGCATCTTCCTCAATTCGGCGCGCATCGCCGGCACCGCGACCCTGATCGCGGTGGTGATCGGCTATGCTGCCGCCTACGCGATATCGGCGGCACCGCGCCGGTGGCAGCCAGTGTTCCTGTTCTTCGCCGTGCTGCCGTTCTGGTCCAACTATCTGATCCGCACCTATGCCTGGATCGTGCTGCTCAACCGCGAAGGCCTGATTACCCAGCTGCTGCGCTGGTTCGGCTACACCGGCGAGCCGCCGTCGATGCTCTACACCGAAGGCGCCGTCATCGCCGGCCTGGTCTATAACTACCTGCCCTTCGTCATTCTCGCCTGCTACGCGCCGCTGTCGCGACTCAACCCGGAACTCGCCGAGGCCTCGCGTGATCTCGGCGCTTCGGCAGCCACCACGTTCCGTCGTGTCATCCTGCCGCTGACCGTACCGGGCATCGCCGCCGGCGCGGTCTTCGTCTTCGTGCTGTCGATCGGTAATTTCGTCACGCCCGCGCTGCTCGGCGGCGGCCGCTTCCAGATGATCGGCAACCTCGTCTACGACCAGTTCCTGACCGCCAACGACTGGCCTTTCGGGGCGGCACTGGCGATGGCGCTGATTGCCATCATGCTTCTGGTACTGATGGCGCAAGCGCTGGCCGCCAATCGCGCCTCGGGTCACGTCACGCAAGCCGGCGGAGACACCGATGGCTGAGCGCTCCCCTGCCACGCGGCGCACGCTCTGGCTCGTGCTCAGCCTGGTCTTCGCTTTCCTCTACATCCCGATCGCCGTGCTGGTGGCGCTGTCCTTCAACGAAGGCGGGTTGCCGACGGCATGGTCGGGATTCTCCCTGAAATGGTATGTCTCGCTGGCCTCGAATTCGGCGATCCTGTCCGCGGCCCTCAACACGCTGATCGTGGCGCTGGTCTCGACCGCGATCGCCACTCTGCTCGGCACGCTGCTGGCGATCGGCATCGAGATGCGCCGGCAATACGGCAAGGCCCTCGAAGCGCTGATTTTCGCACCGATGATCATTCCCGACATCGTGCTGGCGATCGCGCTGCTCTCGTTCTTCTCCATGCTCAATCTAACCATGGGCCTGCACACCATCATCCTCGCCCATGTCGTCTTCAACCTCGCCTTCGTCTGCTCGGTGGTGCGCGCGCGGCTGAAGAGTTTCGACTGGTCGATCGTCGAGGCCTCCGCCGATCTCGGCGCCTCCGCGCTCACCACCTTCCGGCGGGTGACATTGCCGGTCATCGCGCCGGCGGTGATTGCAGGGGCGCTGCTCGCCTTCACGCTCTCGGTCGACGAGTTCATCATCGCCTTCTTCACCGCTGGCGCCGGCCGCGCCTCGACGACGCTGCCGATGCAGATCTACGCCATGATCCGCTTCGGCATCACGCCGGAGATCAACGCGCTGGCGACCATCGTCATGGCGGTCTCGATCACCGCGCTGACCCTGTCGCAGCGGCTCAACCGTGGGATCATCGGCCAATGAGCGAACCCCGCACTCTGCTGGCCATCGATCATGTGTCGAAGAATTTCGGCAGGGTGATGGCCGTCGACGGCATCTCGCTCGACATCCGCGAGAACGAGTTCTTCGCTTTGCTCGGCCCGTCCGGCTGCGGCAAGACCACGCTCTTGCGCATGCTGGCCGGTTTCGAGACGCCCAATGACGGGCGCATCCTGCTCGACGGACGTGACATCGCCAAAACCCCGCCCAACAAGCGGCCGGTCAATCTGATGTTCCAATCCTATGCGCTGTTTCCGCATATGAGCGTTCGCGCCAATGTCTCCTACGGCCTGGAGATGGAACGTTTGCCAACAGCTGAAATCCGCTCCCGCGTCGATGCCATCCTGGCGACGACCGAGCTCGTCCCCTTCGCCGACCGCAAGCCGGAGCAATTGTCGGGCGGCCAGAAGCAGCGCGTCGCGCTTGCCCGCGCGCTGGTCAAGCGGCCTCGCCTGCTGCTGCTCGACGAGCCGCTCGGCGCGCTCGACAAGAAGCTGCGCGGCGCCATGCAGCTGGAATTGAAGCGCCTGCAGCACGAGGTCGGCATCACCTTCGTCATCGTCACCCATGACCAGGAGGAATCGCTCGTCATGGCCGACCGCATGGCGGTGCTGAAAGACGGCAGATTGCTGCAATGCGACACGCCGCACGCGATCTACGAACACCCCGCCGATCGCTTCGTCGCCGACTTCATCGGCGTGATGAATTTCGTGCCGGGCCAAGCCGCCGTCGATGGCGTTGTAGCCACGAATGGCGCACGCATATCAGGCAAGGTTCCGGCAACGCTCTCGCCCGGCGCATCCGCTGTCGCTTCGGTGCGCCCTGAGCGCATCCGGCTATTCCCATCGGCGGAAACCGCCAACCGCATCACCGGCACGGTCGAGGCGCTGGCCTATCAGGGGCTGGACCTGCAGCTGCATGTCCGCACGCCCCTGTCGCCAAAGCCGTTCCTGGTGCGCGTCACCGCAGATGCCGCCGACCGCCGGCCGGTCTCGTCGGGCGACCAGGTCGAACTCGGCTGGGATGCCGCCGATGTCAGAATTTTCGCAGAATGACAGGAGAAGCCTGATGGCGCAGAAGACGATCGCGTTTTTTCCAGAAGCCGCCTACGGCCCGGCGCTCAATTCCGTCGGTATCGCCCAGGCAGTCGAAGCGCGCGGCCACAAGGCGGTGTTCCTGTCCGACCCCGGCTTCGTCGATGTCTACAAGGGCTACGGCTTCGAGGCGCATCCGGTGAACCTGTCGGAGCCGATGCCGCCCGAGCAGATGGCGAAATTCTGGGAGGATTTCATCAACGGCCATATCCCGAACTTCCGCAAATCGCCCTACGACCAGGTCGACAACTACGTCAAGGATTGCTGGACGGCGATCGTCGACAGCGCCAAATGGGCGCAGAAGGATCTGCCGCGCGTTCTCTCAGCCATCAAGCCGGATGTGATCTGCGTCGACAACGTCATCCTGTTCCCGGCCATCAAGCAGTACGGCAAGCCGTGGGTGCGCGTCATCTCCTGCTCGGAAAACGAGATCGAGGACGAGGACATCCCGCCCCATCTCTCCGGCTGCGGCGAGAACGACCATGCCGGCCACCAGCGCTACCGCGACCACTTCAATGCGGTGATCAAGCCGATCCATGACGACTTCAACGGCTTTCTCACCGCCAACCACGAGGCGCCCTATCCGATCGGCCAGTTCTTCGAAGCCTCGCCCTATTTGAACCTGCTGCTCTACCCCGAAGCGGCAAAATTCAAGCGCCGCCATCCGCTCGACCCGGCAAAATTCCAGTACCTCGAAGGCTGCGTGCGGCACGAAAAGCCGTACACGGTGCCGACCTTCTCCAGGAACAATGACGGGCCGCTGCTCTACGTCTCCTTCGGCAGCCTGGGCGCCGGCGATGTCGATCTGCTGAAGCGCATCATCGCGACATTGGGCAAGACGCGCTACAGGGCTCTGGTCAATGTCGGCGGCTACAAGGACCAGTACACGGACGTGCCCGGTAACGTCATTGTCGACAGCTGGTTTCCGCAGCCCTCGGTGATCCCGCAGGTCGATGCCGTCATCCACCATGGCGGCAACAACTCGTTCACCGAGTGCCTCTATTTCGGCAAACCGGCCATCATCATGCCCTATGTCTGGGATGGCCACGACAACGCCACCCGCGTCGAGGAAACCGGCCACGGCTTCGGCATGCCGCGCTACGACTGGACCGATGCCGAGCTGGTTGCCAAGATCGAGACCTGCCTGACCGACCCGGCGATGAAAGCCAAGCTGGCGAAGACATCGGCGCAGATGCACGCGCAGAATGGGCCGGAGAAAGCGGCCGGGTTGTTGGAGACGCTGCTGTGATTGAGATGCGGAGCCCAGGCGCCCCCCTCTGGCCTGCCGGCCATCTCCCCCTCAAGGGGGGAGATTGGATTTCGCGGCGGCTTTCGCCAATTTTCAACGCTGAAGAAGAGACACAGAAGCCAAAGTTGCCAATCTCCCCCCTTGAGGGGGAGATGTCCGGCAGGACAGAGGGGGGCCTCGTAGAGCGAAAACGGGGCGGGATTGAGCGCCCAAATGATGGAGCACGCTCATGACCTCCTCCGCCCCACACCTCCACCAGGCCACCACCCGAACCGACCTCGTCGACTGGGGCGTCCAACCTGACGCGCTGGACGGCGCTTCGCGCTCCACCGGCAGGCTCGTGCACAAAGGGCCAAACAACCAGCCGGAATCCGGCATCTGGGTCTGCACGCCAGGCCGCTGGCGCCTCAGTATCCCGCGCGACGAATTGTGCCATTTCGTCGCCGGCCGCGCGACCTACCGGTCGGATGTCGGTGAGGTGATAGAAGTCTCCACCGGCACCGTGGTCATGTTCCCTGCCGGCTGGAGAGGCGAATGCACCGTGCATGAGACGATGCGCAACGTCTACATGCTGGCGTGACCACGGAGCTTGATGACATGTCGACACCGCACTGGCCGAAGGCTTCGGCCGTGGAATTGGAAGACTGGGGCGCGGGCAGCAACACGCTCGCCGGTTCGCCGCGCGCTTCGGGCAAGATCCTGGCGCAGAACCCGGACGGATCGAGCGAATGCGGCCTGTGGGCGTGCACGCCGGGCACGCGCAAGGTCACCTTTGGCGCCGACGAATTCTGCCACTTCCTGTCGGGACGCGGCAGCTATGTCCATGGCGACGGCGAGGAGATCGCGGTCGAGGCCGGCACGCTGGTATTCTTCCCCGCCGGCTGGACCGGCATCTCCATCATCACGCAAACGCTGACCAAGGCCTTCATGTGCCGCTGAGCACCCATTTCCAAGGAATCGATATGACAACCCCCATCATGAAATCCCCGCTTACCATTACCGACCTCGTCGACTGGGGCGTCATCCCGACCATGATCGAGGGCCAATCCCATACCTCGGGCAAGCTGCTGTACAAGGGGCCGGAAGGCCGCTCCGAATGCGGGCTTTGGGTCTGCACTCCGGGCAAATGGCACTGCCATGTCACCCGCGACGAGTTCTGCCATTTCCTCGAAGGGCGCTGCACCTATGTGCATGAATCCGGCGAGGTCATCGAGATCGAGCCGGATACGGCAGCGTTCTTCCCGCAGGACTGGAAGGGCGTCTGCACCGTCCATGAGACAATCAAGAAGGTCTACATGATCCGCTGAGCCTTCTCGATAATTCTGCCCTGCCGGACACCTGACGCGGCTTTCTGCGCTTCCGGTGCTCACGGACTAAATGTCCGCTGCGCTCCGGTTCTCGAAAGCCACGCCATCTGCCTCGGCAGGACGAATTCTCAAAAAGGCTCCGTAAATGGAGAAGGACAAAATGGATTTCTCTCCTGACCGGCCAACCTTCTTCGTCAATCCGGACTACCGGTCGATGGCCGGCGCGGCAAAACCGGTGATCGATCCGGCGACGCTGGAAACCGTCGGCGCTATCTCTGCTGCGACAGACGGCGAGATCGATACCGCACTCACGGCCGCGACGAAGGCGCAGGCCGCCTGGAAGAAGCTCGATGCCAAGAGCCGGGCCAAGCATCTGCATGCCGTCGCCAACGCCATCGAGGCGGCGGACTTCACGCGTTGCGCCGAGCTGATGGTGCGCGAGATGGGCAAACCCTACCCCGAAGCGATCGGCGAGATCGCCAATTGCGCGCCGATCTTCCGCTACTATGCCGAGATGGCGCGCGACGATGCCGGCAAGATCGCCGGCACGACGCAGGCCGGTTCGTTCCAGTATGCGCGCTACGAACCTTACGGCGTCTCCGTACACATCATGCCCTACAATTTCCCGATCCTGCTGATGTGCTGGACGGTCGCCGCATCGCTCGCCGCCGGCAATGCCTGCATCATCAAGCCGGCCGAGGCGACGACGCTCTCGACGCTGGACTACATGACCGTGTTCCGCTCGCTGCCAGAGGGGCTGGTCTCCTGCCTGCCCGGCGGAGCGGCCACAGCGCAGGCGCTGATCGCCTCCGACCGCACCCATGCCGTTGCCTTCACCGGCTCGGTCGCCGCAGGCAAGGCGGTGGCGGTAGCCTGCGCCGAACGCATGAAGCCGTGCGTCATCGAGGCCGGCGGCAGCGACCCGCTGATCATAAGCGAGCATGCCCCGCTCGAGATCGCGGCGGCCGGCAGCGTCACCGCCGCCTTCCACCTCACCGGCCAGGTCTGCACTTCGGCCGAGCGCTTCTTCGTCGTCGATTCCGTGCATGACCGCTTCGTCGCGCTGTTCGCCGAAAGGACGCGGGCGCTGCGCATCGGCAACGGCATGGACAAGACCGAGATCGGCCCGCTGGTCAGCGAAAGCGCGCGGACCAAAGTGATGCGCCTTGTGGATGACGCCATTGCCCATGGCGCCAAGGCGGTGACCGGCGGGCGCATCCCGCCGGCGCACAACATCGGCTGGTTCTACGAACCGACCATCCTGACCGGCGTCACCCCTGATATGGCGATCGTGCGCGAAGAGTGTTTTGGACCCGTCGCCGCCATCTGCCGGGTCAGGGATTTCGACGAGGCGATCCGGCTTGCCAATGACAGCCCGTTCGGGCTCGGCGCTTCGGTGTTCACATCGAATCTGGCCGAAGCCCACGAGGCGGCTGAACGGCTCGAAGCCGGCATGGTCTGGGTCAACAACCCGCTGATCGACAACGATGCCCTGCCGTTCGGCGGCTGGAAGGCCTCGGGCCTTGGCCGCGAGCTCGGACGCCAGGGGCTCGACGCCTTCCGCCGCTCCAAAATGGTGATCATCGACCACAAGCCTGCGATCCAGGACTGGTGGTATCCCTATCCCGACAGCTGGTTCCGCGAAACCGGCGGCCGCAAGCACGTCTGAGTGTTTCGAGCCTGGCTATCCCTGGACGCCAGCTCGGTGGCTATCCCTGGATAGCCAGCCCGACCATGAGCGGGAAAAGGCAATGCCGCCGAGTGAAACCCGGCGGCATCTTCTTTGACTGACCACTACCGTTTCGGCGGCGGTTCGTTACGGCGTCGTTTCCGTCTGCATCGCGGCAGCCGTCTGGTCGATCTTGCCGGCAAGGACGTCTTGAGCCCAGGACGTGACCGCGGCGTCGACGGGCTTGTTGGCCATATCCGCCAATGCCGCGTCGAGCGATGCATCATCGGTGCCGACCGCGGCCGCAGCAGCAGCAGCGTTGTCGGCAGCGACCTCGGCCTGCAGAGCAGCTATCTTCCCAGGCAGGGCCGCCTGATCTTCGGGCGACATCGCGGCAATCTGATCGGGTGTCAGGGACGTCAGCGCATCCAGCTTAGCCTGTGC
>NZ_RZPB01000261.1:0-7513 GCF_003998535.1 Mesorhizobium sp. M7A.F.Ca.AU.002.02.1.1
CCCCAAGGCCGATCGTGTCCAGCGGCGCCCCGATTCCGAGGCAGATCGCGCTATTACCGGTGGGGCCGCATCAACAGGGGCGCCCATGATTGCCGCCAATTTCATCCGCACGGCGCCGGAGCATGTCTATCTCGATGGATTCCAACCGCGGGGACGGACGTCCGATCACCGCCGCTTCACCGGCTCCGCGGTGAAATTCCTGCCCATCGCCAGTTTCAAATAGAGGGCGAAAGCACCGTTCGATCCAGTATCGAAATGTGTTGCGCCATATCGATGGCCGGGGCGGTCACGGGGTTCGCAATGCCGAACCCTTCCGCGCTATAACACTTGGCGAGCAGCGCGCTACTGCAGCGGGCAGTCGGCTCGTTGCTGTCGGCCGCCATCCGTTGCCTTTCGAGCAGATCGCCCCGCGAAATTGCCAGGATCGTGGTGGCGCAAACGTGCACGAGGCACATTTGGCCCGCCGGCCGCAACCGGCGGGACTAAGCCACAGACCGCCCAGCGGGCGAGTTCTGCGACAAGGATCACGCCTGGTGAATCACCAATTCGCTGGTCATGGGAATTCCTCTAAGGGCGCCAAGCACCATGTTGTGCGAGATCGCGCGCTCATGAATTTTCTCCAGATCGGCGCGGGGCGCCGAAGAACACACGGTCGCGCTGAGGTGCAGGGACACGTAGCAATGCCGGGCGTCCACGGGCGCCGTGAGCCCATCAAGTCCGTCGAACTCGCCACGCGGGTCGAACACGCCTTCCGCGATGAAATCGACCGAACGAAGATCGACCCCCGCATGCGCTGCCAGCATCGGATAATCCGAGCCGGCGCACACAGCCGCCGCGGCAAAGATCTGCTCCCAGGGAAAGACGGCGGTCGGCGAATTGTCCTTGAGGCTCGCCGGTCGCTCCAGTAGCGGTGTTGTGTAAGGATCGCCTGATTGCGGGTCGAAGCGGTAGCGGGCACGATAGGTGCCACGCACCGCGTCACCGTGTTTCTTTAGCACGGACACGATATCTTTGACTGTGCTGACGGTTTCTCCGAAGACTACTGGCATCTTTACCTCCCTGTAAAATGAGAATTCCACTCCCTATTCCGGTCCGCGGATGCCGACGATGGTTGCCGCGGCCTGGCCCCAATCCCGACAATGTGCCGACAAGGCTCGCGCTACTTGGCAGGCGCGGCAGCCTGAGCGTCGCCGCCGAGATCCTTCTTGAAGGTCTCAAAGTCGACCTGCATGCCGTTGAAGATCGTGCTCCAGTGCCGTGACAGAGCGGCGATAGCGACGGCCTCTTCGATCTCGTCCTCCGTTGCGCCCGCCTGTTTTGCGCTCTCGGTGTCTTCCCAGATGCAATACTGGCAGGGAATTTGTGCGGAGACGGCGAGCGAGATCAGAGCCTTGACCTTCGGCGGCAGGGCGGTTTCGCTGGAGAACTGCAGAGCCTTCACCTCTGCCCAGGCGCCCGGCAGCGCTGCTTTTGAAACCTGATGGAGAAAGGTCGGCACCGAGCCGAGCGTCCGCTCGACGTCCTTATAGGTGGCGTCGACCTCAGCTTGACCGGCCCAGCCTAAGCCTGATGACAACAATGTGGCGCAGACGACAGTCGATGCGAACGCCGTGTGAAGGAGGCGGCGCGAGCGGCTGGGCCCGAGCTCGCCGTGGTGTGCGATGGAAGCAACATGGGAAACTGCGAAGGCGAACATGATCTCTCTCCTCTTTGGAACCATTTGCGTCCGGGCCAGATGATGCCCGCGTGCTGTAAGGAGTCACGGACGGGAGAAAAAGTTCGATCAGTCGTCGTCGATTCTAGGCGGACGCGGCGAAAGATGAAGATGCAAGCGTCGGGCCTTGCCGTCTCGCTGAAAGATCACCAGGACGACACCCGGCGGGCAGTGGAAAGGGTCTTCCGGCGGATTGACGAATAGTCCCTCGATCACGGTGACCTGGCTGGCGCTGAGAATGCGCTGCGGTTCCAGGCGGACGCCGGCTTCCGTGTCGGCGTCGACTTCCCAGGCAAGGAATGAGCGACCCAGCACTGGTTTGCTCGTCCCGCGGACAAGATGCAGGTCCTCTGCAAAGTGCCCAAGGAAGCGGTCACGCTCGCCATGCTGGTTGAGCCCATTGAAAATTTCGGAGTAGAATCGCTGGCGCTCGCGAGACTGCGAGCGAGCCTCTGTGTCGGCAAGGCCCGCCGTTTCCAGCAGCATCTCGGCAAGCTTGCGTTTGGCTTGCGACAAACGACTGCGAACCGTCCCAATCGGGACACCCAGAATGGCGGCCAGTTCCTCGTAAGACTGATAGCTTCCGAAATAGCGCAACATGGCGGTAGCCTGCAGCGGCTCGGGAAGCTTGCGTAGCGCGTCCCAAACCCATTCGCGAAGCGCGACTTTCTCCAGCCGCTCCTCAATGCTTGCGCGTTCGTCTGGGCGGTCTGGAATGTCGGCGGTCAAGATCTCGCGTCGTCGTCGACGCAATTGTTGCAGGCAACAGCGGTGCAACACAGTGCGAAGCCAGCCACCGACGGCTTGCGGATCCTTGAGTTCGCCGATGCGCCTCAGCGCGATCAGGAAAGTCTCATGCACAGCATCTTCGGCGTCCGACCCATAGCCGAGCATGTTCAGCGCTATCGCATAGAGCCGTGCGCGATGACGTTCCAGCAGCAGGCCGAGGCAACCACAATCGCCGCCCCGAGCGGCAAGGGCCAGTTCGGCATCACTCGGCACGATATGAGTTTCGTAGCCCATGGACTTAAGATGCATCAACTGGCGAAAAAGTTCGAATGCCAGTTCAGCTTCGTCACGATCCGTGTTCGGCGGGCACCAGTTCACCAATGACGCTTTGATGGGGTTTTGGATTGAGGTTATGACCCTCACTTCACGTCCGTAACAACCGGCCCCGAAACGGGGTCCGTGAGAACCAGGCTCGCCGCCAAGATACTCAAGCGAGATCGAAAGTGCATATGGCAGTGAGCAAGGATTGGATTCTGGCGGATGCGGGCGATCTACGCGGCTAGATTCAATCCTGTAAAACTTTTTCCAGATTTGACACCATTTCACAAAATTGTAAGATAATCATCTTCCGTCAGCGATAGGCGATGACCATGTCGATCCGCGAAGAACTGGCCAACACGACCGTGGCGTTCACCTCCGCGGAAGAGAAGATCGTCCAGGTCCTGCTCGCCGATTACCCGATGTCGGGGCTGGGCACCGCAACCCGGCTGGCACGGCGCGCCGGCGTCAGCGACCCGAGCGTGACGCGGCTGATGACCAAGCTTGGCTATGTCGGCTTTGCCGATTTCCAGGCACGCCTGCTCACCGAAGTCGAATCCAGGCTGCATTCGCCGCTTTTGATGATGGAGGCCAAGCGTCCGGGCGGCTCCAGCGAAGGCACCGCACTTGCCTATTTCCATTCGGTTTCCGACAGCCTGGAGCGTACGCGCACGGCTGTGCCGGTGCAGGCCTACACGCGCGCTGTCAACATGCTGCTCGAGAGCAAGGGCCAGGTCGTGCTGCTGGGCGGCCGGTTCAGCCGGCATATCGCCTCCATGCTGGCCGGCTATCTCCTGCAGTTCCGCTCCGGCGTGCGCGACATCGGTTCGTTGAGTCCCGCCGATTTCGACCTGTTGATCGACCTTGGCAAGCGCGACCTCCTCGTCGTGTTCGATTACCGGCGCTACCAGTCGGACGTGGTGAGCTTTGCCCAGCAGGCCAAGGAGCGCGGCGTCTCCATCCTGCTGTTCACCGATGTCTGGCTGTCGCCGATATCTGACATCGCGGACCTGACCATGGTCGCGGCGATCGACGCCAACTCGCCGTTCGACACGCTGGCGACGGCCGTTGCCCAGATGGAAACCGTCTTTGCCCACGCGCTGGAGGGCCATGGCGCCGGGGTGCGCAAGCGCATCGAGGACATCGAGAAGATCCGCAGCGCCAACGCGGTCACGCTCGATACCGTCCTATCGTCATCGGCCGACGACGCCGCCAAATCCAAAGCCACAAGGAAATAGTGTCGTTGCGCTCAGTGCAGCGATGCAAAGCGCCGCGACGCAGAAAAGGAAGCGACAATGCCCGACAACCAGACCATCATCGACGCCGTGCAGGCTGAGATCGAGACCGATCGCGACTGGTTGATCGGCCTGACCCGCGACATGGTCCGCATCCCTTCGGTCAACCCCAAATTCGAGCCCAATCCGGCGATCAACCGCGAGGCGGATGTCCAGGCGCTGCTCGAACCGATCCTCAAGCAGGACGGGTTCAGGACAGAGCAATGGGATGCCTTGCCCGGGCGGCCCAATCTGGTCGGCGAATGGGCGGGAGACGAGAGCCGCAGCCTGATCCTGTGCGGCCATATCGACGTCGTGCCGGTCGGCGCGATGAAGGACTGGTCGGTCGATCCGTTCGGCGGCGAAATCACCAATGGCCGGCTCTATGGCCGCGGCGCCGTCGACATGAAGGGCGGCGTCGCCGCTTGCATCGCCGCCGCGCGCGCGATCCGCAAGGCGGGCATCACGCTGCAGGGCCGGCTCGCCATCCACTCGGTCGTCGACGAGGAAGCCGGCGGCTTCGGCGCCATGGACGCGGTGAAGAAGGGCAAGCTCGCCAAGGCGGTGCTGGTCGCCGAACCGACCTGGGGCGATGTCCTGCCGGTCGAAGGCGGGCTGGAATGGGCGCGGGTGACGATCCGTGGCCGCAACGCCCATTCGGCGCTGCGCTACAACGAGATCTATCCGCAGCGCCACGACAAGGACCGGCTGGAGCCGGGCGTCAATGCGATCGAGATCGCCGCCCGCTTCATTGCCGCCGTGCGCCAGTATGAGCTGGACCGGACGCGAGCAAAATCGCATCCGCTGCTGCCGCTCGGCATGAACACCATCAACATCGGCGTCATGCATGGCGGCACCGGCCTTGGCGAGCACGGCCTGCCGACCGTGATGACCAACCCGGCCATCATTCCCGATGTCGCGGTGCTCGATCTCGACATGAAATTCCTGCCCGACGAGAATTCGGCCGACTACCGCCGCGATTTCGAGGCGTTCGTCCACCATTTCGCGCAGACCGATGCGTGGCTGCGCGACAACCCGCCTGCGATCCAATGGGAGCTCGGCGGGCTGCATTTTCCGCCGATGAACACGCCGGTCGACCATCCGCTGGTGAGATCGCTGATGAAGCGCAAGGCCATGGTCGGCAAGGCGCCGCAGGCGCGTGGCTTCGTCGCCGTGTGCGATGCCGCGCACTATGCCGGCGCCGGCGTCGACGGTGTCATCTTCGGCCCGTCAGGCGACGGATTTCACGGTTCCGACGAGTATGTCGAAGTCGAATCGGTGGTCGAGACCGCCAAGGTGATCGCCGCTTCGGTCATCGACTGGTGCGGCATCCGCTGAGGCGGAGCCGCCAGTCCGAAACGGTCAGGCCGGGCGCTTCAGGCGTCCGGCGACGGCGCCCCATGAAGCCTTGATCATGCCGACCAGGCCGCTCGGGTAGGCCAGCATCACGCCGATGATCAGCACCGCCGTGATCATCGGCCGCCACGCGCCGAAATCGGCCATCCATTCGGCGAAGATCGTCAGCACGAAAGAGGCGATGATGGCGCCGTAAATAGTGCTGGTGCCGCCAAGCAGCACCATCGACAGGATGATGGTCGCAAGGCTCATGCCGAAGACGTCGATCGAGGCATTGCGCTGGTAGGCGGCGTAGAAGGCGCCGGCGATGCCGGTGAAGAAGGCGCTCGCGGCAAGCGTCAGCATGCGCTGGCGCACGATCGAGACGCCGCGGCTGATGGCGTATTCCTCATTGTCGCGCAAGGCGACGATGCTGGCCCCGGTGCGTGAGCGCACGAACACGCGCAGGAACAGGGTGCTCGCCACCAGCAGCGCCAGCGCGATGTAGAAATAGGCTGATTTGCCGTCACGGACCATGTTGTGGTCGAACACGTATAGCCCGGGAATGCGCACCAACCCTTGCGTGCCGCCGGTGATGGCGGACTGGCTGATGATTACTTGCATCACCAGCTGCGCGAAGCCGAAAGTGACCAGGATGATGTAGATGCCCTTCAGCCGCAGGATCGGGATGGTCACCAGGATCGCCGCCAGGGTGGCGATGACACCGCTGGCAAACAGCGCGATCCACGGGTCGAATTCGGCCAGCTTGGTGAGCAGGCTGTAGGCATAGACGCCGATGCCGAACAGCGCCAGATGGCCGAAATTGAAGACGCCGCCATAGCCGAGGCTGAGGTCCCAGTTCGAGGCGACGATCGCATAGATGAAGGCCATGATCAGAATGTGGCGGGCATAGGTGTCGCCGAAGATCAGCGGCAGCAGTGCCAGAAAGGCGAAGCCGAGCACGAAGCCGATGGCCTCCTGCTTCCACGGCGTGCGGCCGGGAGCGATCGGGGTTGCCGCCTCTGTGTGGCTAAGGGTGATCGGCGATGTCGTGTCGGTCATGCTAGGCCTCGGGAGCGGCTGGCAAAGATGCCCTCGGGGCGCACCATCAGGGTCAGGATCAGCACGCCGAACAGCAGCGCCGGCGTCCAGTACAGGCCGAAATAATAGCTGCAGGCGGCCTCGAAGAAGCCGATCAGATAGGCGGCGAAGATCGGTCCCGAGATGCTCGATATTCCGCCGAAGACGACGACGATCAGCGCCTTGAGCAGCGGGTCGCTGCCCATCACCGGCGACATGAAACGATAGCCGCCCATGAAGATGCCGGCGAGGCCTGCAAGCGACGCGGCAATGGCGAAGGCCAGCCCATAGAGCGCGGTGACGTTCAGCCCGACCAGATGGCTGGCATCTTCATTCTGCGCCACGGCGCGCAGCGCCAGCCCGAGCCGCGTGCGGTTGAGGAACATCCAAAGTGCGGCCAGGATCAGCGGCGTGATGACGATGATGGCGATCTGGTGCAGGGAGACGCCGACGCCGCCGATGGTGGTGTTGCCGGTGATCAGCGCCGGGATCTGCTTCGAGCGCGGTCCCCAGATGGTCAGCGCGCCGTTCTCGATCAGCGACCCGGCTGCCAGCGTGGTGATGACGACGACCAGCACGATGTTGGGTCGGCCGATCAGCGGCCGCACGACACTCGCCTGCAGGATCCAGCCGACGCCGGCCATGACGACGACGGCGATGGGAAAGGCGACCGCCGCCGGCAGGCCGAGTTCGACCAGCTGCCAGGCGATGTAGGCGCCCAGCATCATGAACACGCCATGGCTGAAATTGAACACGCCGATCGTCGTCCAGACCAGAGCCAGCCCGACCGCCATCATGGCGTAGAGCGAGCCCTGGAACAGGCCGCCGAACAGGATTTCCGCCAATGCGCTCATCTTCGGATTTTCCTAATGGCCAAAATACATCGACATGATCTCGCCGTGGTCGAGGCTTTCGCCCGGCTTGATCTCGGTCGCAACGGCGCCATGGTTGACGAGGTAGAGTTGCTGCGTCAGTTCCAGCAGGAATTCGATGTCCTGCTCGACGACGATGAGCGGTACGCCGCCGCGCGAAATGTCCATGACGGAGGCGCAGAGCTCGTCCT
>NZ_RZPB01000262.1:0-7506 GCF_003998535.1 Mesorhizobium sp. M7A.F.Ca.AU.002.02.1.1
CTTTCGGCATGTACGCGCTGGATTCGCTCCGGCTTGAGAAAGGCTACCGCACCTGGAAAGGCGATCTGTCGACCGACTATTCGATCCTGCAGGGCGGGCTCGAACGCTTCGTCAAATGGGACAAGCCCGACTTCCGTGGCAAGGCGGCACTGCTGAACGAAAAGCAGCAAGGCGTGAAGAAGCGCTTCGTCACGCTGGTGGTGGAAAACCCCGGCGATTGCGACGCTCCGTCAGTTTCTACACTCTGGCATGACGGCAAGATCGTCGGCGAGACGACGTCCGGCGGCTGGGGCCATCGCATCGACAAGTCGATCGCGCTCGGCATGCTGCGCGCCGACCTGGCCAAACCAGGTACATCAGTCGAGGTCGAAATCTTCGGTGACCGCTTTCAGGCAATCGTGCAGAAGGATGAACCGCTGTGGGATCCGAAGAACGAAAGGCTGCGCGCATGAAGAAAATCATCCTCACCGATGGCGGCATGGGCCAGGAACTGGTCCGCCGCAGCCAATCCGAGCCGACGCCGCTATGGTCGGCCAGGGTGCTGATCGACGAACCGGATCTGGTGCGCGACCTGCACGCGGAATTCATCCGTGCCGGCGCACGTGTCATCACCATCAACACCTATTCTGCGACACCCGAACGCCTGGCGCGCGAAGGTGCGGAAGACCTATTCAAGCCATTGCAGAAGCGCGGCATCGAATTGGCCAGGCAGGCCCGCGACGAGGCCGGCGATGCAGCCATCGCCGGTTGCCTGTCGCCGCTTTTCGGCAGCTATGCACCGGCACTGACCATTTCCTTCGAGGAGACGCTCGAGATTTACCGCCGCATCGTTGCCGAGCAGGCCGATGGCGTCGACCTGTTCCTGTGTGAAACCATGGCGTCGGCGGACGAAGCCCGCGCAGCGGTGACCGCTGCATCGGAAAGCGGCAAGCCGGTATGGGTATCGTGGACGCTGGCTGACCACGGCAAGCCGCGGCTGCGCAGCGGCGAAGCCATTGCCACCGCGGCAAGCGCGCTCGACGGCCTGGCAGTCGCAGCGCGGCTGGTCAATTGCTGCCGGCCGGAAGCAATCGCCGCGGCTTTGCCTGAACTGATCGGCCTCGGCGGCCCGGTCGGCGCATATGCCAATGGCTTCACGTCAACCGAAGCACTTAAGCACGGCGGCACCGTCGATGTGCTGCACGCTCGTCACGACCTTGGCCCGGATGCCTATGCAGACCAGGCGATCGGCTGGGTGGAGGCTGGCGCAAGCATCGTTGGCGGCTGCTGCGAAGTCGGACCACCGCACATCGCCGCCCTGCGCGACCGGCTCGAACAGGCCGGCTACGAAATTTCGGGAGTTTTGCATGCCTAGACCATCATCGCGCATTTCCGGCATCGTGCCTTCGGGCAAGGACGGCTGGGAAGTCCATTTCGCCGCCTGGACGCGCAAGGAGGCCGGCGAAGACATCATCATGCTGTCGGTTGGCGACCATGATTTCGACACGCCTTCGCAGACCATTGAAGCCTGTGTGACCGCGGTTCGCGGCAGCAATCATCACTACACCCCGCTTCCCGGCTTGCCGCGCCTGCGCAAGGCGATGGCCGCAGCCTCGAGCGCCTGCACCGGCGTCGAGACATCGCCGGATCAGGTGATCGCCACGCCGGGCGGCCAGGCCGCACTCTACGCGGCCGTGCAGGGCGTGCTCGACCAGGGCGATCACGCCATCGTCGTGGCACCCTATTATGCCACCTATCCCAACACGTTCAGCGCCGCTGGCGCTGATTTCACCGTCGTCGAGACACCGGCCGAGGATGGCTTCCAGCCGCGAGCCGACATGATCCGCGCGGCAATCCGGCCGAACACGCGCGCCATCCTGATCAACACGCCGAACAATCCGACCGGTGCGGTCTATTCGCGCGAGCGGCTGGAACAGTTGGCAGAAGTCTGCCGGGAGCACGACCTCTGGCTGCTGTCGGACGAAGTCTACTGGACGCTCGGCGGCGGCGAGCACGTCTCGCCGCGCTCGCTGCCAGGAATGGCCGAGCGCACGCTGGTCATCAATTCGATGTCCAAGAGCCACGGCATGACCGGTTGGCGCATGGGCTGGCTGACGGGACCGGAGCAGATGATCACGCTCATGATCAATCTCAATCTGGTGACGACCTACGGCCTGCCGGCCTTCATCTCGATCGCTTGTTCCGAGGCGCTGGAGAACCGTTACGGCGTCAAGGAGATCGCCGAACGCTACGCGGCACGCCGCACCGTCTTGCTCGACGCCGTGCGGGGCATGAACGATGTCACCGTGCGCGGTTCGGAGGGCGGCATGTATGTCATGCTCGACATCTCGGCCGTCGAGCCGGACGACGAGAAATTCGCCTGGGCCCTGCTCGACAAGGAAAAGGTTGGCGTGATGCCCGGCTCCAGCTTCGGCGAGGCGGCCGCCGGCCACATTCGCATCAGCCTCTGCCAGCCCGAACCCGTGCTGCAGGAAGCTGCACTTCGTCTGCGCCGCTTTGCTTCCAGCTACCGTTGCGAGGCAGCATGATCGCCAAGGCAGTTCCCGCCAAAGCAAGAGCGGTCATCATCGGCGGCGGCGTTTCCGGCTGCTCGGTCGCCTATCACCTGGCCAAGCTCGGCTGGACCGATATCGTGCTTCTCGAACGCAAGCAGCTGACGTCGGGCACGACATGGCATGCCGCCGGCCTGATCGGCCAGCTGCGCGGTTCGCAGAACATGACGCGGCTGGCGAAATATTCCGCCGACCTCTACGTCAAGCTGGAAGCAGAGACCGAAGTCGGCACCGGCATGCGCCAGGTCGGTTCGATCACCGTGGCGCTGACCGAGGAGCGCAAGCACGAGATCTACAGGCAAGCGTCGCTGGCGCGTGCCTTCGATGTCGACGTGCGCGAGATTTCGCCCAGGGAAGTCAGCGAGATGTACCCGCATCTCAATGTTTCCGATGTCGTCGGCGCCGTGCATCTGCCGCTCGACGGCCAGTGCGACCCCGCCAACATCGCCATGGCACTGGCCAAGGGCGCGCGCCAGCGCGGTGCGACCATCGTCGAGAACGTCAAGGTCACCAAGGTCCACAGCAAGGCCGGCCGCGTCACGGGCGTGTCCTGGACACAAGGCGAAGAGCAAGGCACGATCGAGGCCGACATCGTCGTCAACTGCGCCGGCATGTGGGCGCGCGAACTGGGAGCGCAGAACGGCGTCACCATCCCGCTGCACGCCTGCGAGCATTTTTACCTCGTCACCGAGCCGATCCCCGGCCTCACCCGCCTGCCGGTGCTGCGTGTGCCCGACGAGTGTGCCTACTACAAGGAGGACGCCGGCAAGATGATGCTGGGCGCTTTCGAGCCGGTGGCAAAGCCCTGGGGCATGGACGGCATCCGTGAAGATTTCTGCTTCGACCAACTGCCGGAGGATATGGAGCATTTCGAGCCGATCCTCGAAATGGGCGTCAACCGCATGCCGATGCTGGCGACCGCCGGCATCCACACCTTCTTCAATGGTCCCGAGAGTTTTACGCCCGACGACCGCTACTATCTCGGCGAGGCGCCGGAACTGTCCGGCTACTGGATGGCGACCGGCTACAATTCGATCGGCATCGTCTCCTCCGGTGGCGCCGGCATGGCGCTGGCGCAGTGGATCAATGACGGCGAAGCCCCCTTCGACCTGTGGGAAGTAGACATCCGCCGCGCCCAGCCGTTCCAGAAGAACCGCCGCTATTTGAAGGAGCGCGTCTCTGAAACGCTTGGTCTGCTCTATGCCGATCATTTCCCCTATCGTCAGATGGCGACGTCGCGCAATGTCAGGCGCTCGCCGCTGCACGAGCATCTGAAGGCGCGCGGCGCTGTCTTCGGCGAAGTCGCCGGCTGGGAGCGCGCCAACTGGTTCGCCCGCGAGGGCCAGGAGCGCGAATACCGCTATTCCTGGAAGCGCCAGAACTGGTTCGACAATCAGCGCAAGGAACACCTTGCGGTCAGGAATGGCGTCGGCCTGTTCGACATGACCTCGTTCGGCAAGATCCGTGTCGAGGGCCGCGACGCCTGTGCTTTCCTGCAAAGACTATGCGCCAACGACATGGATGTCGCGCCGGGCAAGATCGTCTACACCCAGATGCTCAACCAGCGCGGCGGCATCGAGAGTGACCTGACGGTCTCGCGGTTGTCCGAGACGGCGTTCTTCCTCGTCGTCCCAGGCGCCACGCTGCAGCGCGATCTGGCTTGGCTGCGCAAGCACGTCGCCGACGAGTTCGTCGTCGTCACCGACGTAACGGCGGCCGAAAGCGTGCTCTGCCTGATGGGCCCGGACGCGAGAAAGCTGATCCAGAAGGTCAGCCCGAACGATTTCTCCAATGAGAAAAATCCGTTCGGCACGTATCAGGAGATCGAAATCGGCATGGGCCTGGCTCGCGCCCACCGCGTCACCTATGTCGGCGAACTCGGCTGGGAGCTCTATGTCTCGACCGACCAGGCGGCCCATGTCTTCGAGGTGGTCGAGGAGGCAGGTGTGGATGTCGGCCTGAAACTCTGCGGCCTGCACACGCTGGATTCCTGCCGCATCGAAAAAGCGTTCCGGCATTTCGGCCATGACATCACCGACGAGGACAATGTGCTGGAAGCCGGCCTCGGCTTCGCGGTGAAGACCGCCAAGGGCGACTTCATCGGCCGTGACGCGGTGCTGCGCAAGAAGGAAGCCGGCCTGTCACGCCGGCTCGTACAGTTCCGGCTGAAGGATCCGGAACCCCTGCTCTTCCATAACGAGGCGATCCTGCGCGACGGTAAGATCGTTGGTCCGATAACGTCTGGCAATTACGGCCATCACCTCGGCGGCGCCGTCGGGCTGGGCTATGTGCCTTGCGAGGGCGAGAGCGAGGCGGATGTGCTGGCGTCGTCCTATGAGATCGAAATCGCCGGCGAGCGTTTTGCGGCGGAAGCCTCGCTGAAGCCGATGTACGATCCGAAATCGGAGCGGACGAGGATGTAGTGCCTTCTCGCCTCCCCCTTTGTGGGGGGGAAGGAAGGGAAAGTCGCCCTCTCAAAACCTTTCCAGCTTCCCTCGCACCTTCGCCAGAAACGCCGCCCTTGTCGCCGGCGTCGAGGCATCCATCAAATAGTGCGCCAGGAAAAACGTCCGGCAGCGCGTGGCGCACAGCGCCCGCATGCCGCGCAGCAGGGTCTTGCGTCCCGGCTGGCCGACGACGACGCTCCACCAGGTCGGCGCGCCGCAGGTGGTGATGACGCCGACCTTGGTTACATGCGTCATCAGCGACTTGATCCGTCCCTTGCCGGTCGGCAGCTTGAAGGCGACGTCCGTCGCCCACACCCGGTCGAGCCAGCCCTTCAGCATCGCCGGCAGTCCGTACCACCAGGTCGGATAGACGAACAGGATCGCTTCGGCCCAGTTGAGCAGTTCGAAATGCGGCTTCAGTGCCGGGTCCTGCGGCGCCTGGTCATTGTAGGAGCGCCGCTCGTCGCAGCCCATCACCGGGTCGAATTTCTCCGCATAGAGGTCGAGCAGCCGCACCTCCCAGCCTCGTCGCATCAGCACGTCGATGGCAGTGTCGCGGATGGCGGCGCAAAAGCTCTCGGGTACCGGATGGCAGTAGACCACCAGTGCGCGCATCAGAACTCATCCATGCGGGCCGCGACCTTGGTCGTGAAAGCCTTGCGCGAGCCGTCGGTAGACAGGTTCATCGCGTAGTGCGCGAGGTAGGTCACCGGCGCGCCCGGTTTGACGGTGGCGCGCAGCATCCGCTTGATCAGCCTGCGCGGCGGATCGCCCATCAGCAGGGCGCGGAACCGGCTGCCGCCGTAGGTGGTCACCGCCGCAACCTTGCGAATGTTGTGCAGCGACGGCTGCGCCTTGCCGTCGACCAATTTGAACGACACGCCGGGCAAGAA
Organism: Mesorhizobium sp. M7A.F.Ca.AU.002.02.1.1; assembly: GCF_003998535.1. NCBI lineage: Bacteria > Pseudomonadati > Pseudomonadota > Alphaproteobacteria > Hyphomicrobiales > Phyllobacteriaceae > Mesorhizobium > Mesorhizobium sp. M7A.F.Ca.AU.002.02.1.1. Next base: position 5,893 of record NZ_RZPB01000262.1, read on the forward strand.
CACGCGATCGAAAAAGCCTTTCAGGATCGCTGGAAAGCCATAGTTCCAGACGGGATAGGAAAGCACCAGCGCATCGGCGCGCAGCAGGCGCTCGACATAAGGCGCGACAGCGTCGGCGGGGCCACGTGGGTTGTGGTAGTCCAGCCGCTCCTGGCGCGTCAGTCGCGGATCGAAACCCTCGGCATAGAGATCGCAGTCGTCGACCGTATGGCCCGCCGCCGTCAGGCGCTCGACGATCATCCGGTGCAGGCCGGCATTGAAGCTGGTCTCGACCGGATGGGCGTAGAGGACGAGGATGTTCATCATCCTACCTTCTGCAGCCCCCTGAACAAAAAAGTCCGCCCGGAACGGTAGTCGTAGTCCGGGTTCTCCCAGGCGATCATCTTGCCGGGGTTGAGGAGCCCTTGCGGATCGGTCTGGCGCTTGAAGGCGAGTTGCACCGCGTCGGTCTGCTTCATGCCGCCCTCTTCCAGCGTGTAGCGATGCGGGTTGAAGATCGGGCAACCGTTCGCTTCATGCAGGCGCACGATCTCGTCGAGCCGCGCTTCGGTCGTGAACTTGACCAGCGGCAGGCCGAAGCAGGTAATGTTGCCGTCCAGCCGCACGAATTCGAGATGCGAGAAAACCTCGCCCGGAAACATCGCATCCATCTTCTCGACAAGCGCCAGCTGGTTGGGAAAGGGATAGAGCGACTGCAGATAGGTGATCGAAGGGTCGACGCGCAGCGCCCTCAGCGTGGTGTGGTTCCAAGCCAATTCATAGGCCGGCGGCAGGCCTTTTTTCTCATCCGGCGTCGCCGTGGCCGCATTGTAGATCACCTCGCCGCCGGCACGCCGGGTGAAGGCAAGAAAAGCGTCCAGCCCGGGCTGCGCCACCATGACGACGCAAATGCTCTGCCCGTCGCTCAGGAATTTCTGGTGCCGCTTGAAATAGAGCTGCGGCACGGGTGCCGCTATCGGCGTGATCAGCTTGGTCAGGATGCCATCCTGACAGGCCAGCGCATTGCCATAGCGGGCCGCATCCATGAAAGCGTCGAAGCCGACAATGACGTCGATCCAGTCATACGCCGCGGTCAGCGGCATCTCGACTTCCGATATGATGCCGTTGGTGCCGTAGGCATGGGTCACCTTGTGCAGATCCGCGCCGGTGAGCTCGAGCGCTTTCGGCTCGGCCTCCATGGTCACCACGCGCAGCCGAAGCACATTGCCGAAATCGCGCACCCCGCCGAAATTGATCGAGCCGATGCCGCCCGAACCGCCGGCGATGAAGCCGCCAATCGAGGCTGTGTTGTAGGTGGAGGGCGATAGCCGCAGTTCCTGCCCGGAATGCGCCCGCGTTGCCTTGTCGATATCGGCCAGGATCGCCCCCGGCCCGGTCACGACGCGACCCGGAGCGATCGACTTGATCTCGTTCATCTCGGCAAGGTTGAGCACGACGCCGCCGGAGAGCGGCATCGCCTGGCCGTAATTACCGGTGCCGCTGCCGCGCGGTGTCACCGGCACGCCATGACGATGACTGGCGGCAAGCACGCGGATCAGTTCGGCCTCGTTCTTCGGCGTCACGATCAGGTCGCCGGTGACATGGTCGAGCTGCTGCTTCAGCACCGGGCTGTAC
>NZ_RZPB01000263.1:0-7489 GCF_003998535.1 Mesorhizobium sp. M7A.F.Ca.AU.002.02.1.1
GCGCCAGCAGCACGCACACCGCACCAATTTTACTAAAACTCGAACTACGCATCCGCAGAGCAATAGGCCGGAATCATACAGGGAATCTTGCAGCGTCCATTAACGCTTCGCCCGAGCGGTCGCTCGAGGAAATCCCATATCAACAATCCGACATATTTCGTCGTATTCTATAAATGGATACTGCGGAAATGCCGCCGTGGCTAAAATCACGCCCGCAAACGGCGTATTTATGACAGCTTGCCTGGTTTGCCGGGGCTTTGATGCCAGGCATGAACGAACCAAGACGCAAACGCGGCGCCGAGCGCACCAGCAATCGGGGGCCATCGGCCATTCCGCAACTGCCGCTCAGGCGGGTGACCAATCCCTATCCGCCAATGGCCATGCTGTCGCCCGATCAGATCGAGCAGATCCATCAGGCGTCGATGCACATATTGGAGAATTTCGGCATCGAGGTGATGAGTCCGCGCGCGCTGTCGCTGTTCGAGAAGGCCGGCGCCAGGGTCGATCATGCCTCAGCGAATGTCCGCATCGATCGCGGCCTGATCGAAGACGTGCTGAAGACCACGCAGCCCAGCTATGTGTTGACGCCGCGCAACCCGGCCAACGCGGTTCATCTGGGCGGCAACACCATCAATTTCACCCTCGTTGCCGGGCCGCCCAATGTCCATGACATGGAGCGCGGCCGCCGCGCCGGCAATTTGCGCGACTATTCGGATCTCACACGGCTGGCGCAGCATTTCAACTGCATCCACATGCTGGGCAACCAGGTCTGCGCGCCGGTGGAGCTGCCGGCAAACTCTCGCCATCTCGACACTTATTTCACCAATCTGACGCTGACCGACAAGAGTTTCCATGTCTCGGCGATCGGCCGGGGCAGGGCATTGGACGGCATCGAGATGATGGCGATTTCGCGTGGGCTGACGCTCGACCAGATGCGCGACGATCCCGGTATCACCACCATCATCTCGGTCAACTCCCCGCGCCGCTTCGACGAGATGATGGCCGAAGGCCTGATGACCATGGCCGAGTTCGGCCAGTCGGTGGCGGTGACGCCGTTCACGCTGATGGGGGCGATGAGCCCGGTGACGCTGGCCGGGGCGCTGGCGCAGCAGAATGCCGAGGCGCTGTTCGGCGTCGTGCTGACGCAGCTTGTCCGTCCGGGCGCGCCGGTCATGTATGGCGCCTTCACCTCCAATGTCGACATGAAGTCGGGCGCGCCGGCCTTCGGCACGCCCGAGAACACCAAGGCCAACATTGCGTCAGGGCAACTGGCGCGGCGCTACGGGCTGCCCTACCGCACGACGCCGGGCTCGGCTTCCAATGCCGCCGACGCGCAGGGCGCCTATGAGACGCTGATGGCACTGTGGGGGGCGGTGCTCGGCCACGGCAACCTCGTCTACCACGCCGCCGGCTGGCAGGAGGGCGGGCTGACGGCGTCGTTCGAAAAACTCATCATCGATGTCGAGATGATCCAGCATATGATGGAGTTCTTGCGCCCGATCGAAGTCAATGAGGCGGAACTCGCCGTCGAGGCTTTGGGTGCGGTGCCAACCGGTGGGCATTTCTTCGGCGAGCCGCACACGCTGGAGCGCTACGCCACTGCCTTCTACCAGCCGATGCTGTCCAACTGGCAGAATTACGAAGCCTGGCAGGAAGCCGGCGGCCTCGACGCCACGGCACGCGCAACGCGGCTGTGGAAGAAAGCGCTGGAGGACTATGTCGAGCCGGTGATGGATATCGCCGTGCGCGAGGCGCTAGAGGCTTACATGGCCAGGCGCAAGGAAGCGATCGGGCAGGGCGAGCCGTGATCGTTCCCAGCTTGAATCCATTCACCCATTCAACTCACTGATATCAGAGAAAAAATCCATGAAATCGCATGCAAAGGTCGTGGTCATTGGCGGTGGCGTCGTCGGATGCTCCGTGTTGTTCCATCTCGCCCGCCACGGCTGGACCGATGTTGTCCTGCTCGAGCGCGACGAGCTGACCTCAGGCTCGACCTGGCACGCGGCCGGGGGCATGCACACCATCAATGGCGACCCCAACGTCGCCAAGCTGCAGAAATACACGATCAATCTCTACAAGGAGATCGAGGAGCTTTCCGGCCAGGCGACCGGCGTGCATCTGACCGGTGGCGTGCTTCTGGCAGCGACCGAGGCGCGGCTCGACTGGCTGCGCGGCGTCGTCGCCAAGGGCCGCTATCTCGGCATCGAGCTCGAGGAGATCTCGCCCAACGAAGCGGCCGAACTGATGCCGCTGCTCGATCCCAAGCAGTTCGTCGGCGCGGTCAGGAACAAAGAGGACGGCCATCTCGATCCCTCCGGCGTCACCCACGCCTATGCCAAGGCCGCGCGGAAACTTGGGGCGGAAGTGGAGCGTTTCACCAAGGTCGAGGACATCGTGCGGCGCCCTGACGGACTGTGGCGGGTCATCACCAACAAGGGCGAGGTGGTGGCCGAGCATGTCGTCAACGCCGGCGGCCTGTGGGCGCGCGAGGTCGGCCGCATGGTCGGCCTCGAACTGCCGGTGCTGGCCATGGAGCACATGTACCTGATCACCGAGGATATGCCGGAGGTCGCCGCCTGGAACGCCAAGACCGGCACCGAGATCATCCACGCGGTCGACTTCGACGGCGAGCTTTACCTGCGCCAGGAGCGCGGCGGCATGCTGATGGGCACTTACGAAAAGGCCAACAAGCCATGGTCCGAATACCAGACGCCATGGAATTTCGGCCATGAATTGCTGGCGCCCGACATCGACCGCATCGCGCCGTCGCTTGAGGTCGGCTTCCGCCATTTCCCGGCCTTCCAGAACACGGGCATCAAGCAGATCATCAACGGGCCTTTCACCTTCGCGCCCGACGGCAACCCATTGGTCGGGCCGGTGCGCGGGCTGCCGGGCTTCTGGGTCGCCTGCGGTGTCATGGCCGGGTTTTCGCAAGGCGGCGGCGTCGGCCTCGCTTTGTCGAACTGGATGATCGAGGGCGATCCCGGCGCCGACATCTGGGCGATGGATGTCGCGCGCTACGGCGACTGGGCGACGATGGCCTATACCAACGCCAAGGTGCGCGAGAATTATTCCAGGCGCTTTTCGATCCGCTTCCCCAATGAGGAGCTGCCCGCCGGGCGGCCGCTGAAGACGACGCCGGTCTACGACCTGCTGTCGGCCAAGGGTGCGCAATGGGGCGTTGCCTATGGGCTGGAAGTGCCGCTGTGGTACGCGCCGGAAGGCGTCAAGGACGAATTCTCCTGGCGCCGCTCGAGCGATTTCACGCAGGTCGCCAAGGAGGTCGCCACAGTTCGCGACGGTGTCGGCCTGTCGGAGATTTCGAGCTTCGCCAAATACAAGGTGACGGGTGAGGGAGCGGCCGCCTGGCTCGACCGGATGCTTGCCTGCAAACTGCCCAAGCCCGGCCGCATGACGCTGGCGCCGATGCTGAAGGAAGACGGCAGACTGATCGGCGATTTCACCCTCGCCAATCTCGGAAGTGAGGGCTGGTTCCTCGCCGGCTCCGGCATCGCCGAGCAATACCATATGCGCTGGTTCGAGAAGCACCTGCCTGACGATGGATCGGTCCGCATCGAGTCGCTGGGCGCGAAGCTCACCGGTCTGTCGATCGCCGGCCCGAAGGCGCGGGATGTGCTGGCAAAGGCGACGCGCTCGGATGTCTCCAACGCGGCCTTTTCCTTCATGGCCATTGGCCGGATGGATATCGGCATGGCGCCGTGCCTGGTCGGCCGTGTGAGCTATACCGGCGATCTCGGCTACGAGATCTGGGTGGCGCCGGAATACCAGCGCGTCGCCTATCAAGCGCTGATGGCGGCGGGCGGGGAATTCGGCATCGGCCTGTTCGGCTCGCGCGCGCTCAATGCGCTGCGGCTGGACAAGAATTACGGCTCATGGGGGCGCGAGTACCGGCCGATCTACGGGCCGCTGGAAGCGGGGCTCGACCGCTTCGTTGCTTACGGCAAGGACGCCGATTTCATAGGCAAGGCCGCGGCGCTGGCCGAGCGCAGGCAGGGCGGCAAATTGCGCCTGCGCGCTTTTATCGTCGATGCCGACGATGCCGATGTCATTGGCGATGAGCCGATCTGGTTCGATGGTGCGGTGCGCGGCTGGGTGACGTCGGGTGGCTATGCGCATCATTCGAAGAAATCCGTCGCCGTCGGCTATGTGCCGAAGGAGATCGCTGATGAGAGCGACGGCTTCGAGATCGAGCTGCTGGGCAAGCGCCATGCGGCGCGCATTCAGGCGGTGCCGCTGTTCGACGCCAATTTCGAACGGATGCGTGCTTGAAGCGCTTCGGCTTCGCCGATGCGCTTCAGATTCCTGTTTTGTGGATGTCGTTGTCCCAAAACCGCCGGGCACTTTTGGGCGACATGCACCAGGCCCGCATCCTCTTTCTGGCGTCAGGCGCTGCGGCGGCTGTCCAGCGCGAAGGCGCCGGCGCCGGCAAACACCAGATAGAGGAAGATGAAGCAGAACGAGATCGCCGAATCGCCGCCATTGTTGACCGGGAAGAAGTCGCGCGGCATGTGCGCCATGAAATAGGCGATCGCCATTTCGCCGGCCAGAAGGAATGCCACCGGTCGCGTGAACAGGCCCAGCGCGAGCAGGATGCCGCCGGCGAATTCGAGGATGGCGGCAGTCGTGGTCAGCCCGGAAAGGGCGTGGGGATCGACGCTGACGGGGAAGTTGAACAGTTTCTGGCTGCCATGCTCGATGAACTGCAGCGCGGTCATGATGCGCAACACGCCGAGCGCCTGCGGCTGGTATCTGGAGAGGCTTTCGAAAAGCTTCATAATGACTCCATTTTCAATCCGTCCGGCCATAGATTATCGCCCAGGAATGGACCATTCACTTCCCATGGCCTGGCGTCAACAATCGGTGATTGAAAATGTCCCCAGCTTGACCCTTCACATTTTTCCCGCAAGGGTTGTATTTCTATCGTTGCGGTTGTATTAGTGCGGCCACTCTAGAAATGTGGGTTCCCTTTGCCATGAAAAAAGTCGCCATCAGCCTCTTCGCAATTCTTGCAGGCACCAGCTTTGCCATGGCCGAGGACGCCGGCTGTGAGGCCTTCAAGTGGCCCGTGACGCGGGAGCAGACCCTGTTTGCCGCGGCACCGGCAACGCCGTCCGGAGCGGCACTGGCGGTTGGTGCGGCTGCGGACCTGGCGCTGGTGCCGGTAGAGAAAGCCGGTTTTGCGGTAGCGCCCGAACGTGCGCCGGCATCAGACAGTTTCGGGGCCGTCGCCAGCGTGGAGGTGCCATCCGAGGGAGCCATCCAGATAAGTCTCTCGGGGGAGGCCTGGATCGATGTCATCCAGGATGGCCAGGCCATCAAGTCGGCGGGCTACAGTGGCGTGAAAACATGCCCTGGCATCCGCAAGAGCGTGCGCTTCAAGCTTGCGCCCGGCCCGGCCACCGTTCAGTTCAGCGGCGCGAAAAAAGCTGAGTTGAAGGTTGCGGTGCTGGCGCCGGAATGAGGCGGCGCCAGGCAGGGGAGAGGCCTTCATCGGTGGTCCGATGAAAGCCCGCACTTTGTGTCAGCGGTGTTCGATCGCCGTCAGCGGACTGGCGCCATCAAGGCGAAGTGCGCGCCTTGCGGGTCCTGGCACTGCACGATCCAACTGCCGCCGGGGACCTCCATCGGCCCCATCAGGATCTTGCCGCCATTGTCGGTGACCCGTTTGGCCGCCGCGTCGATGGCCGCAACGTTGAAGTAGAATTGCCAGACCGGGACCGGGATCTGCGCGGGCTTGTTCATGATGCCGCCGCCGGATTCGGGGCCGGCCGTAAAAGTCTGGTACGTGCCCATCGGGCCCATGTCGAAATCGCCGGCGTCGACCCAGCCGAACTGGTCGGAATAGAAATCGAACGCGGCTTTCCAGTCCGACGTGTAAAGCTCGTGCCAGCCGATGTGGCCCGGCGTGCTGGCCGGCACGACAGGCTGGTCGGGACCGTTCGGCTGCAGGAACATGAAGGTCGCGCCTTGCGGATCGGCGACGACGGCAAAGCGGCCGACGCCCGGAATGTCGTCGGGCTGGCGGTGAACGGTGCCGCCGGCTTTCTCCAGCGATGCAGTTGCGGCATCGACATCCCTGGTGTGGATATAGCCGAGCCAGGCAGGCGGCATGCCCATCTTGGCGGCATCCTCGGGCAAGGTCATCAGGCCGCCGACGCCACGTTCGCCGACATTCATGACGATGTAGCGCGGCATGCCGGGTGCCTTATCGAAGGGCTGCGCCGTCCAGCCGACCACTTGGGTGTAGAACGCCTCGGCGGCGTCGAGATCTGATGTCATCAATTCGTACCAGAAGAAGGGCATCGGGGTTTTTGGCATTTTCGGTCTCCTCACCTTTCATGGATCGATCGTCGTCCACCATAGGACGATCCTCACGACGGAAATCCGACACCGCCCGGACAACAATGGGTGTGTGTGCCAAGCGTTCCCTGATTGCGCATCCAGCGGTTTTCGATTTCTCTGCGGTCATGAGGGGTTGTCGTCCATGCGCTTGATGTCGCTCACGCCCGAGCTTGTCGCACTGTGCCATCGGGAAGAGGCCGATCCCGGTCCGGACCCGAGCTGGACAGACATGAACGACGAGGACTTTCGAACCCGCGCTTGCGACTGTCCAATGAAGCCGATGAGGGACCGTTATGGGTGTTCGCCTATGGGTCGCTGATCTGGAAGCCGGAATTCGAGTCGGTCGAGCAACAGCTCGCCACAGCCTTCGGCTGGCACCGCTCCTTCTGCCTCGACATGGTGCGCTGGCGCGGCAGCGCCGAGCAGCCTGGGTTGATGATGGCGCTCGAGCGGGGCGGGCGCTGCAACGGCGTGATCTATCGCTTGCCGGAGGGTGAGAAGCCGGCGCAGATCGAAAGGCTGTTGCGGCGCGAGATCAGCGACCATGAAAGCATCGAGACGGTTCGCTGGCTGCCGGTGCATACGCCGCAGGGTAAGCTGCGCGCGCTCGGCTTCTGGGTCGGCGTGAAGGGCAGGGGAACGTCGCTGAACCAGCCGCTGGACAGAGTGGCGAGCGTGCTGGCCAGAGCCTGCGGGCATATCGGATCCGGCGCCGAATATCTCTACAACACGGTCAGCCATCTCGAAGCATTCGGCATCCGCGACCGCAATCTGTGGCGATTGCAGGAATTGGTGGCGCAGGAGGTCAGGGCCATCCATGGCCGCAAGCTTGAGCCTGGCCTTTCGCTCGCACTGCAAGCCCGACCGCAGTCGCAATAATATGAGTAAAAAAATCATGTTATTGCCGAGCCTTTTCAGTGACTTGCGTCGAAAATTGACCAATTGATAAAAAAATAAAACGTGCTAGCCTTCTCCAAAAGAAAACATGGGGAACTGACGATCCCAGAAGGCCAATTCAGGGAAGGCATTGCGGGCGGCAGGCTCTCGGCCGACCAGTATGCGGATAATTTTTCCGACCTGCACCCGCCGCTCGACCACCACGAGGCGCTGGTCCTGTCTCTTA
>NZ_RZPB01000264.1:0-7468 GCF_003998535.1 Mesorhizobium sp. M7A.F.Ca.AU.002.02.1.1
AACATGAGCCGAATGACGCCCTTTTCCAGCCCGCTTCTGCTTGGTTTCGACGCCATGGAAAAGACCCTGGAACGCCTGGCGAAGTCCGGTGACAGCTACCCTCCCTACAACATCGAACGCCTCAGCGGCGCCGACGGCAAAACCGAAAGGTTGCGCATCACATTGGCGGTCGCCGGTTTCGCCGAAAGCGATCTCGATGTCACCACGGAGGAAAACCAGTTGGTCGTGCGCGGCCGTCAGACCGACGACACCGAGCGCGAATTTCTTCATCGCGGCATCGCCGCGCGCCAGTTCCAGCGCTGTTTCGTGCTGGCCGACGGCATGCGGGTGATCGCAGCGGAGTTGAAGAACGGCCTTTTGGCGATCGACCTCGATCGGCCGGAGTCCGAACGGCTGGTACGGAAAATAAACATATCGGTGAAAGACTGATCTTTACCGATGGCTCTCATGCGGGATGGCCTTGAGCGGCGTCCTCGCGCCAAGGAGGCTTTGAAATGACCAGAACTGAAACTATCACCATGACCAATGGCGAATTCGCTCATCTCGGCGAGGGCTCGGTCGCTTATCTCAGAAAGGTCTCGAGCGACGAATTGCTCGGCCGTTTCCCCAATCTCGGCGAAATCGCTCCCGGCATGGAACTGTGGGCGCTGTTTGCAGCCAATGGCCAGCCGATCCTGCTTTCCGACGCGCGTGACCGCGCACTGGCCGGTGCCATGGAAAACGACCTGACCACGGTCGCCATCCACTAAGACCCAGCGCGCCGCCCTGTTAGGCGCGACCAGCAGGCTCAAACGCATAGGGCCGCCCGTGGCGGCCCTTGAAGTTCGTCTCACCAGAAAAATCAGGCCGCGTGCGAGGCCTGGGTGTCCGATAAAAGCGCGTGGATAGCCGCGGCGTCGCGCGTACCCCTGATCTTGGCCACCGTGTCGGCGTCACGCAGCACTCGCGCGATGCGCGACAGTGCCTTGAGGTGATCGGCACCCGCCCCTTCCGGCGCCAGCAGCAGAAACACCAGATCGACGGGCTGATCGTCCAGCGATTCGAAATCGACAGGCGTCTCCAGCCGGGCGAAAACACCTGCGATGCGCTTCACGCCGGCCAGCTTGCCGTGCGGGATGGCGATGCCGTTGCCGACGCCGGTCGAACCCAGCCGCTCACGCTGCAGGATGGTGTCGAACACCTCCCGCTCCGGAATGCCGGAAATCGCCGCCGCCCGTTCGGACAGCAATTGCAGCAGCTGCTTCTTGGAGTTCGCCTTCAACGCCGGCAATATCGCCGGAACGTTGATAAGATCGCTCAGATCCATGCTTGAAAATCCCTTGTTCGCCTGCCGTCACCAGTCCTCACCCCTCGTGCGGCCGGCTCTTATCCCAGTGCGACCTCGTCGTCACCGTGCGACCCTTGTCGTCACCGTGCGACCGTTGTCGTCACGCTTGTGCGACCTTGGTCGTCGACGGGTCGATCCAACCGATATTTCCATCGGGTCGGCGATAGACGATGTTGAGATGGTCGGTTCCCGCGTTGCGGAAGACGAAGACCGGGCTGTCCTTGGTGTCGAGCTCGATGACCGCCGACGCCACCGACATGGTCTTCAGCGTCATGGTTGATTCGGCGACGATGGCCGGCGCGAAATTCTCCGGAATGTCCTCGTCGTCATCGGCAAGCGGCGCCATCACCGTGTAGGCTATGTCGGTCGGTTGGCCGTTGGCGGCGCCCGAATTGTGCGATTTCAGCCGGCGCTTGTAGCGCCTCAGGCGGGTTTCCAGACGGTCCGCCGCCGCCTCGAAGGCAAGCGTCGGATCCTGGGCATCGCCGGTGGCCTGCAGCGAAGCGCCGGAATCCAGCCGGATCATGCAATCCGCCGAATAGCGCGAACCCGATTTGATGACCGTGACATGTCCGGCAAAGCCGCGATCGAAATATTTGCCGATCGCTTCGCCGACACGATCGTTGATGCGTGTCCGAAACGCATCGCCGATGTCCATGTGTTTTCCCGATATGCGCAGATTCATCTGAAAACTGACCTTCCTTGCTCAGGCTTCAAACTGGCCCGAGTTTATACTCGTGATCCGTGCGCACAAGCTTTGCGGCGTCACTTGCGCCGATTTTAAATCCAGACTTTCCGGTTGATCACAAGCCGCCCTTTGACCGTCCCGAGGCCAACGTCGTGACGGACCATCCGCATGCGGGCATCTAGCCCGTCTCATGCGGGCGGGCTTCTAGCCAGTTCACCGCGGCTTGTCAATGAAGTGCTGGCTTGTGGAAAATCGACCCGCCTCAGCGCCCGGCGCTGGCCATCGCACGTTTCTCGCGCCGGCGCTGCACCGAGGAGGGGATATTCATGCCTTCCCGGTACTTGGCGACCGTACGCCTTGCAATGTCGACGCCACTTTCGCGCAACATGTCGACGATTGCATCGTCGGAAAGCACGTCGACGGGCTTCTCCTCGTCGATCAACTGCTTGATGCGGTCACGCACGGCTTCCGAGGAGTGCGCATCGCCGCCGCCCGATGCGGCGATCGAGGCGGTGAAGAAGTAGCGAAGCTCGAACACGCCGCGCGGCGTCAGCATGTATTTATTGGCTGTGACCCGGCTGACGGTCGATTCGTGCATGCCGATGGCGTCGGCCACAGTGCGCAGATTGAGCGGCTTCAGCTGCCGCACGCCATGGACGAGGAAGGCGTCCTGCTGGCGAACGATTTCCGAGGCGACCTTGAGGATGGTCTTTGCCCGCTGGTCGAGGCTGCGCGTCAGCCAGTTGGCGTTCTGCATGCATTCGGCCAGAAAATCCCTTTCCGCCTGGTTCTTGGCCTGCGGAGAGACCTGGGCGAAATAGATATGGTCGACCAACACCCGCGGCAGCGTTTCGGCATTGAGTTCGACCGTCCAGCTGCCGTCATTGGCCGCGCGCACCTCCACATCGGCGACGATCGCGTCGCTGGCGCCGCCCGAAAACGCCATGCCCGGCCGGGGATCGAGCGCCCGGATTTCGGCCAGCATGTCGAGCAGATCCTCCTCGTCGACACCGCAGATCCGTTTCAATGCGTGAAAATCGCGCCGTGCCAGGAGTTCGAGATTGGCGACCAGCGCCTTCATCGCCGGATCGAGCCGGCTCCGCACGGCAAGCTGCAGCGACAGGCATTCGGCCAGGTCGCGGGCAAACAGGCCGGCCGGCTCGAAGGTCTGACACACCGCCAGCACCTTCGCCACGGCGGCGGCATCCGCACCGAGACGAGCGGCGATCTCGGCCAGATCGGCACGCAGATAGCCGGTCTCGTCAAGGCCGTCGGCGAGGTCGGCGGCGATCAGACGTGCAGCCGGATCGGCGAAGGCTAGCGCTACCTGTTCACCGACATGGTCGCGCAGCGTGATCGCAGCAGTCGCCATGTCGCCGGCGTCAAACCACTCGGATGAGGAACCCGCGCCATTGCCGGAAGCCGATTTCCATTGCGCCGTCAGGTCGGGACCGAGCCGCTCGCTGGTGCCCGGGTCGTCGGGAAACAGGTTTTCCAGCGACGTGTCGAGCTTGTCCGAGATCGCCTCCGCGCTCCACTGCGTCTCGTTTTCGAACCAGTCGCCTTCGCGGGCGGCTTGCGGCTCCGCCTCGATCTTCTGCGCCTGGTCGCTGGCGGCATCGTCCTGCGGCTCGGCGCGCTCCAGCAGCGGATTGCGCTCGATTTCCTCGTCGATGAAATGCTCGAGTTCGACATGGGTGAACTGCAGCAGCCGAATCGACTGCATCAGTTGCGGCGTCATCACCAGCGACTGCGATTGTCGTAGCTGTAGTTTGGCCGCCAACGCCATGGTTCGGTTTCAAACGCCTCGTCTACGCATCCGGACTTCCGGAAAGGAATTTTGCAGCCGGCCATAGAAACTGGCCCGGCTTTTGCTTGTCAAGGCAATTGGTAGCAAAACTCGCTTACCGGAGCGTTATCTCGGAGCAAAATCGAGGAAAAAGCGCCGCGCGAACCGCAAAAATCGTGTCAGGAAACAAATTTCACGCTCAGAGGGTGAAACCCTCGCCGAGGTAAAGTCGCCGCACATCCGGGTTTGCCACCACTTCGTCGGCCCTTCCATGGGTCAGCACCTGGCCGGCATGGATGATGTAGGCGCGGTCGATGAGGCCGAGCGTTTCGCGCACATTGTGATCGGTGATGAGGACGCCGATGCCGCGCGCCGTGAGGTGGCGCACCAGTTGTTGAATATCCGCGACGGCGATCGGATCGATGCCGGCGAAAGGCTCGTCGAGCAGCATGTAGGCCGGACGCGTCGCCAGCGCTCGCGCGATTTCCAAGCGTCGCCGCTCGCCGCCCGAAAGCGACATGGATGGCGCCTTGCGCAGATGGCTGATGTGGAATTCCTCGAGCAGTTCGTCGAGATTGCGCTCGCGCACCTTGCGGTCCTTTTCGACCACTTCCAGCACGGCGCGGATATTCTGCTCGACATTGAGGCCGCGGAAGATCGATGCTTCCTGCGGCAGATAGCCGATGCCGAGGCGTGCACGACGGTACATCGGCATCGACGTGACATCGAAGCCGTCGATCTCGATCGTGCCTTCATCCACCGGCACCAGGCCGGTAACCATATAGAAACAGGTCGTTTTGCCGGCGCCGTTGGGGCCGAGCAGTCCAACTGCCTCTCCGGCGCGCACGCCGATGGTGACGCCGCTGACGACCTTGCGGCCCTTGTAGCTCTTGGTCAGCCCCTTGGCGATCAGGGTTCCCTTGAACTTTCCCGCATCGACGGTCACCGTGGCCGGCGCCGAAAGCTTGCCGGCGGCCCGTCCCGGAAGACGCGCCGTCAGCGACGACAGGCTGGCCATCAGGGGTTCGTCGCTCCCGATTTCGGCGGCGGCGTGATCGACATCTGGACACGTTGCCCAGCGCATGGATCCACCTGAGCCAGCCCGCTTTTCATCTGCACGGTAAGTTTGCAGCCCACCAGAACGTTGTCGTTTTGCGACAGAACGACCTTTTTGCCCGAAAGCACCAGCACCTGGCTCTTCATATCGAAGCTGCCTTGATCGCCGGTCGCGATCTGCGCATCCGACTTGATATAGACCTTGTCGGAGATCTCCAGGTGGTCGATGTTGGCCGAGCCCGTCATCGCCGCACCCGCGGCCTCCGTGCCCTTGGCAGCGGCGTTGGGGTCCTTGACGTAGTAGACCGTCATCTTGCCGGCCTTCATCAATGTCGGCCCCTGGACGACGCTGACATTGCCCGTGAAGATGGCGACACTGTCGGCCTGGCGGACTTCCAGCTTGTCGCTCTCGATCTGGATCGGCTTGTCGCCGGACAGTTTGAGGCCTGATTGACTGGTCGTCTGCGCCCATGACGGCACGAGTCCGAGCAGCAGCAACGCTGAAGTTGCAGCCGCGAGCCGCGTCGAACTACTGAGCCGCATTGGTTTCTCCGCTGTTTCCCTGTGCCGCCTTCAGGGCGGCGGAATCGATGTTGACGCGCACTTTGTTCTCGAAAACCAGAATCTTGCCATTGTCCTGGACCGACATCGTATCCGCCGTGATCCGCGACCCGCCACGGCTGACATCGACGGGATCTCCTGTCTTCATAGTGCCTTTGCCCATGTCGAGGAAGACCGATTTGAACTTGGCCTGCATGCCGTCGGTCGTGGTGATCGTCACGTCGCTGGTCAGGTTCATCGTATTGCCGTCGCGATCGTAGGTGCCGTGCGAGGCCTTGACCGCCGCCACATTGTCGGACGCGATCGGCACCTTGGCGTCGATGCCTTCCAGCTCGATGATACCTTGCGTGCTGACATCCTGAATGGCACGCAGCGCCGTCATCGAATAAGGCTGCTTCTGCTTGGTGAAACCGTTGAGCTTGGGATTGGCCATCACCAGCTTGCCGTTGGAAAAGGCAGTGCCTTCCGCCTGAATCTTCACCGAGACGGGTGCGGCGAGATAGGAATAGACCGGGAAAGCGACCGCTATCAGTGCTGCGGCCACCGGCACGGCAAATTTGAGAACGCGCACGCGGCGCGAATGACGCTGTGCACGGTCGAAAGCATCGCCGCGCGTCCGGCCGTCCGCCGGGGGAGCCAACACCGCCTCGGCGTCGGTCGGTTCAATCGGTCGCGCTAACATTCACTGCTTTCTTCTAACCCTGCCCGCCCTTGGGCACCGCCTATAGGTGGGACGCCGGCGCTTTCAAGCAAGCACAAGCCCACGAAAACTGCAAAAATGTGACAGCCGCCTTTGTACAGACGAAAACGAAGTCCGCACAACTGCGTGTTCTCCATAGCAGAAACAGACACGCGGCGTAAAATTTATCAGCCATCGGTCTCGTCGCCCGACCTGGTGGCGATTGCACGAATATGTGAGCAGACCGACGCCTGGAGAGGGCCCGACCCGGCCCCGTCGACTGCCGACGCGGATAGCCACCTCACGTCCAGGCGCCGACTTGTCTCGCCATGCGCAAAAGAGAACTGCTTCCAGATGGGAGGATCATGGTCTAAAAGCGTCTCCTCCCGCCGACTGAAAGGCTGACCATGGCACTGAGAGCCGACGACCTGATCGACCGCCGCCGTTTGCGGCGCAAGCTGACATTCTGGCGCGTCGTCGCCATAGGCATCATAGCCCTTGGGGTGATTGCGCTTTCAACCTGGTTCTATGGCGACGATTTCGGCGGCTCGACGGTCGACCATATTGCCAAGGTCAAGATCGAAGGCACGATCACCGAGGACGAGGAACTGATCAAGCGGCTGGAAACCATCCGTCTTTCATCGAAGGTGAAAGGCGTGATCCTGTCGATCGATTCGCCTGGCGGCACCACCGTTGGCGGTGAATCGATCTATGAAGAAGTGCGCAAGCTGGCCGCCGACAAGCCGGTGGTGGCGGAAGTCGGCACGCTCGCCGCATCGGCGGGCTATATGATCGCCAGTGCCGCAGATCACATCGTTGCCCGCAAGACCTCGATCGTCGGCTCGATCGGCGTGCTGATCCAGTATCCCGACGTCAGCGGCCTGATGGACAAACTCGGCGTCAAGCTGGAGGAGGTGAAATCCTCGCCGCTGAAAGCCGCGCCCTCTCCCTTCAAGCCGACCAATGACGACGAGCGCGCCATGGTTCGCAAGCTCATCCTCGACAGTTACAACTGGTTCGTCGACATCGTCGCCGAACGCCGCAAGATGAGCCGCGAACAAGCGCTGGTGCTTGCCGACGGCTCGATATTCACCGGTCGCCAGGGCGTTGCCAACGGGCTGATCGACGCCGTCGGTGGCGAGACCGTGGCGGTCGACTGGCTGGCGACCAAGGGCGTCGATGCCAAGCTCAAGGTCGTCGAGTGGAAGGATACCGAACGGCGCAGCGGCTTCCTGTTCTCGAAAGCGATGGCGCAAACGATCGGCAGTGCGCTCGGCCTGCCCGCCTACAGCAGCGACGTCATCCATGAACTCGGAGCCGACCGCTTGTTTCTTGACGGTCTCGTTTCCGTCTGGCACCCTTGAGAAG
>NZ_RZPB01000265.1:0-7453 GCF_003998535.1 Mesorhizobium sp. M7A.F.Ca.AU.002.02.1.1
GCATTGCGCAGCACATGGCGCCAGATCGCCGTGCGCCAGGGCAGGCCCTTCAGCACGGCCGTTCGCGTGTAGTCGGAATCGAGCGCTTCGATCATGCCGGAGCGCGCCATGCGGGCGATGTAGCCGAATAGCACCAGGAACAGCGGCAGCGACGGCAGGATCAGGTAGTAGAGCTGCGTGAAGAAGCCGGCGTCGCGCGGCCATGCGGCCGATATCGGCAGCCAGCGCAGCCAGACACCAAAGATCAGGATCAGGATGATGCCGGTGACGAATTCCGGCAGCACCGTCACCGACAGACCGCCGAGGCTGATGATGCGGTCGAGCGGGCGGTTGAGGTTGAGCGCGGCGACGACGCCGCCGAGGATGCCGATCGGTACCACCAGCACGAAGGCGACCGCCGCCAGCTTCATCGAATTGCCGAGCGCATCGATGACGAAAGGCGCGACCGGCGAGCGGAAGATGTAGGACGTGCCCATGTCGCCCTGGACGAAATTGGAGATCCAGCCCCAGTACTGTGCCAGCAGCGGGCGATCGACGCCGAGCGTGTGATTGAGCGCGTCGACCGCGCGCTGGTCGGCGAATGGACCCAATATGGCGCGCCCGACGTTGCCGGGCAGCACCTGGCCGCCCAGGAACACCATGATGCTGAGCAGGAACAGCGTCACCAGCGACAGCGAGACACGCCGGGCAAGGAAGGAGAGAATGGCTAAGACTCCTTGTGGAGCCAGCCCCATGCGGGAGCTGGCTGTTAGAGGATTGGCTTTCCCTTTGAGCATGATCCCGAAAAGTGGGGACCGGTTTTCGGAAAAGGTCATGCTCCAACAAAGAGTTAGTTCAGGCTTTCGATGCCTTGTCGAGGAACAGCTGCGACATGGCGGTCGGCTGTACGCCGGCCACGCCCTTCGCCGTCGCCGTCAGATAGTCGTAGAAATAGCCGAAAATAACAGGCGTTTCCTCGAGCAACAGCTTCTGGATCTTGCCGGCGTCGGCCTTCTGCGCCTCGAGGTCGAGTGCTGCGATGTAGCTGGTCGCCAGCGCGTCATAGTCCTTGTTCTTGAAATGCGCCGCATTCCAGGTGCCTTCGCTCTTCAGCGGTGCCGCAAGATAGACGTTCGGCACGCCGCGGTGGCCGTAGTCGGTGATGCCCATCACCGAATCCAGCCAGTTCGACTTGCCGAACACCGCGTCTCCGTAATAGCCGCTCTGGTCGAGGATGTTGAGGTCGAGCTCGACGCCGATCTCCTTGACCCAGTTCTGGATGAGCTGGGCGTATTCGGGGATTTCCAGGTAGCGTTCGGTGGTCAGGGTTATCTTGAAGCCCTGGCCAAGGCCGGCTGCTTCCATGAGCTGCTTGGCCTGGGCGATATCCTGCTTGCGTTGCGGCACGCTCGTATCGGTCGAAGGATAGACGGCGGCGAACGGGCTGTCATTGCCCAGGGCGGAGCGTCCCTTCATCAGGCCGGCGGCCAGCTTGTCGCGATCGAGGCAGAGCGCAATGGCTCGGCGCACGCGCGCATCCTTCAACGGACCCTCGTCGCAGCGCATGTGCAGTTGCTGATGGGCCGACGACTTCAGGCTGATGATGTCGATGTTCGGATCGTTGAGCAGAGCGACGCCGGCCAGCACCGGCATCTGGTTGATGATGTCGACCTGTCCGCCCTGCAGCGCCAGGATCTGCGGCTGCATGTCGGTGAAGAAGGTGAATTCGGTGCGCTCGGGCAAGGCCTTCGGCCCCCAATAGTCCTCGTTGCGGACGAAGGACGCGCCGACCTTTGCCGTGTATTTCTCAATTCTGAACGGCCCGGTGCCGTCGAAGCTCTTTTCGTAGTCGCCCTTGTAGCTCGCCGGGATGATGACGGCGTTGTAGTTGTCGGACGACAGCATGTAGGGGAAGTTGCCGTTCGGCGCATCGAGGTGGAATTCCACCGTGTAGTCGTCGACCTTCTTTGAAGCGCCTTTCTGCAGGATGCCGGTGAACACCGACAGCGCATTGGACGAGTTGGCCGGGTCGGCAAGGCGGTCGATGCTGGCCACGACGTCGTCGGCCTTCATCTCGCCGCCGCTGTGGAATTTTACGCCCTTGCGCAGCTTGAAGGTCCACACCGTGCCGTTGTCGTTCGGCTTCCAGCTTTCGGCCAAGGCCGGCTGCAGCACCAGATCGGGGCCGTCGACGCAAAGGAATTCGGCAACCTGCTGCATGATCAGCAGGCCGCCGGCGTCTGCAATGCTGACCGGGTCGATCGTCGCCGCCGGCACACTGCTGGCGACGCGGATGGTGGCGCCCGGCGCGCCCTGGGCGCGCGCCAGCGACGGCATGCCGCCAAGGCCGGCGGCCATGCCGATGCGGCCCAGCAGCGGCAGCGACAGGCCGAGCAGGCTGCCGTGACGGACGAAGTCGCGGCGGCTGACACGGCCGTCGACGAGGCCGTCGATCAGGTGATTTTCAAGCGGCGTGCGATTGCGCCGGATAAGGTCGAGAATGCTGTGGTTCTTGCTCATGGGTTTTTACCCTTTCCCCTATTTCTTATGGTTGACGAAATTTTCGTGGATTGCTCCATTTTCCCGGCACCGGAGGCCTGTCTACCGGAACTTTAGCATGCGGTTTTGTCCGGTCCATCCAGTCGTGGCGTGGACGCTCGGGGTTGTTGGTTGCACGGCTTCCACCGTCTTTGTCCAACCTTCCCGACCGAAATCGCGGCGGTTGGCTTCTCGTGTCTGGCCGTCGGTCTTGGCCGCTAGCCGTCATCTAGTTCAGCGGCAAACGGCGATAGGTTCCGGGCTTTGCCGGGTCATGATACTTGTTGCACGGTCCTTTCTCGGTAAAGTCTCTGTGACAGGCAGCGAGGTTTTCGCGCGACAAGGTGACGCCGAGACCGGGACCTTCCGGAACGCGCACGACATTGTTTTTCGGCGAAAACGGTCCTTCCTCGGTGACATCCATCGGCAGCATGCGAAACAGCGACTGGTTCGGCTCCCTGATCCAGCCGAGTGCCGCGCACAGATGCAGATAGGCGGCGCTGCCGATGCCGCTGTCGCCGCTGTAGCACCAGAAATCGATCCCGGCATGCTCGCAGGCGCCGACGAAGCGCAACAGCCGGCCGATGCCGCCATGCGTCGTCGGGTTGCCGACGAACGCGTCCGGCACTTTGGTTTCCATGGCGCGCGCAATGTCGATGTTGTGGGTCGAGAACGGGATCGAGCAATGGCGCCGCAACTCGCGCATCTCCTCGATGGTCGCCACCGGATCCTCCCAGTTGCGCACGCCCAATTCTTCCAGCGGGCGCGCCAGCCGCCGCGCGGTGCTGAGCGAATAGGCCTGGTTGGAATCGATACGGATCATCGCATCGTCGCCGAGTTTCCTGCGGATCAGCTCGACCATCCTGAGCGAGATTTTCGGATCTTCGGTCGAGAACTTGCCTTCGAAGAAAGTCGTTCCATGCGTCTCATGCAATTCGACGCAATAGTCGGCGACTTCCTGGGGCGTCGTCTCGCCCTTCACCTTTGGCCCATCACCGCGCAGCGAAAAATAGTCGGTGAACGGGATATCCTTGCGTACGGCGCCGCCGAGCAACTGGTAGAGCGGCTGGTTCCACGCCTTGCCGCGCAGGTCCCACAAAGCCATCTCGATGGCGCCGAAAGCCATGATGCGTGTGCGGTCGTTGATCGACTGCACGCCGGTCCAAAAGGGCAGGCAGACATGCTCGGCGCCGGCGATGTCGAAGGCATCGCGCCCGACCAGCCGCGGCGCCAGGACATCATTGATGATCGCGGCCGCCGCTGGCGTCGGCGCTTCGCCGAGGCCGACCAGGCCATCCTCGGTCTCGACTTCGACGACGGTCGGTGAAAATCCGTCGAGTTCGCCGAACACCCAGGCATAGGGCGCTTCGAGGCGCAAATTGATCGGCGTGGCTTTGATGCTGCGGATTTTCATCTCAGCGCCCGACCTCGAAGAACGGCGCGCCGAGCAGATCGGGAACGACGTCTATGCCGAGACCCGGCCCGTCTGGAATGCCCATGCGGCTGCCGGTGACCGGTGGCATGTTCGATGCCGTGCGCACCGTCACCCATTCATGGAAGGCGATGGCGTGCAGCCGGCGCTCTTCCGGCGTCGACAGCGACAGATGCGCCATCGCCGCGGTGTCGATCTCGGCGCCGCCCGTGTCCTCGACCGTGATCATGAAGCCGAGGTCGACGGCAATGTCGCGGATCTGGCGTGTCTTCGTCACGCCGCCAAGGCGCGAGATCTTCAGCGTCAGCCCGTCGGCCGCGCCCAGGCGATGAATTTCCAGCATCGCCTCGAGCGAGGTGACGGATTCGTCGAGCACCATCGGCTTGTCGAGCATGCGGCGCACCGACATGTTTTCATCGATCGTGGTGCAGGGCTGCTCGAACGTGTAGTCGATGGCGCGCGTGGCATCGGCGAATTGGCGCGCCTGATAGGGAGTCCAGCCGGCATTGGCGTCGCAGAAGATGACCGTGCCTTTCGGCACCGAGGAGGCAACCGCGATGACGCGTTCGATGTCGTCATGGACATTGCCGCCGACCTTGACCTGCAGCCGGTGGAAGCCGTCCTTGACGATGCGCTTGGCCAGCGCGGCCATGGCGTCGACGCTCCCGTGCGTGACGACCTTGTAGAGTTCCGCGGTGTCGCTTTCCTTGCCGCCGAGCAGCGTGACCAGCGGCACGTCGGCTGCGCGCGCCGCCAGATCCCAGCAGGCCATGTCGAGCGCCGACTTGATGTAGGGATGGCCCTTGAACACCGTGTCCATCAGCCGCCCGATGCTGGCCAGCCCGCGCGGATCGCGGCCGATCAGATGCGGCGCGATCTCGACCACGCCGGCGCGAACGCCGGCGGGGAAGGCGGCCGAGTAAAAATTGCCGAGCGGCGCCATCTCGCCCCAGCCGGTGATGCCGCTGTCTGATGTCATGGACACGATCACGGCGTCGAAGGCGTCGGCCTCGCGCCCCTTCGACATGCGGTATAGCCCGTCAACGAAGGGCTGCATGACGTGGTAGGCCTTGATGGTCTCGATCTGCACGTGTCTTGTCCGCTGTCTGTGGTGTTGGGAACGGGTCAGGCGCCCCTCGATGGGCGTTGTTCGAGGCTGCGCGCGTAGGCAAGCAACTCCTCGAAGTCGAGATCGATATGCTCCCTGGCATGGCGCTGGGCCGCACGCATGTCCTTGCCCTTCAGCAACCGCACATAGGTTTCGTGAACGTCTTCGGCCGGCACCGGCTCGTTGCGGGCATGCTGGTGGAGCGCGAAATACATCTGCAGCCGGCTGGTCAGCCGCTGCCAGGTTTCCAGCAGCACCGAATTGTCGTCCCATTCGTAGATCAGGCCATGCAGTTGCAGCGCGGTTTCGATCTGGCGTGTCGTGTCCAATGCGCGGGTCGCCTGCTTCACGGCTTCGTGGCGCCGGTCGAGCTCGTCGAAGAAGCGCTGGTCACGCAGCGGCCACGCCCGCTCGATGGCCAGCTCGTCCATCACCTTGTTGAACGAATAGGCATCGTCGATGTCCTTGGCTGTGACCTCGATGACGAAGGTGCCGGCATAGGGGATGCTGGTCAGGATCCCTTCCTGGACCAGCTCGCGCATCGCCTCGCGCAGCGGCGCGCGGCTGACCCGCATCTGTTCGGAGATACGGAGCTCGTTGAGCTTCTGGCCGGGCGCGAGCTGGCCGGTCAGGATCGCGCGCCGCAACAGCGCAACGATCTCGGCGCGTCGCGTCGTATCCGCGATAGGACTGAAATCCGCTTTCGCCATTCGGCCACTCCCAGGAAACCGAAAGCAAGACAAGCAGATTGTCGACAATCTAACAAGAGGCTATCTCAATTGATTGGCCAACGCTGCAGAGACCGTTTCGAAATTCCCTCTGGCGAGTCATATGGAGCCGCTGTGGAACGGTTGCCGCCGCTGAATGCGATCAAGGCTTTTGAAGTTGCCGCCCGTGCCGGCGGCTTCACTTTGGCCGCCTCTGAACTCGGCGTTTCGTCGGCGGCGGTCAGCCAGCAGATACGCAATCTCGAAACCTGGTTCGGCAAGCAGCTGTTCGTGCGCAGCGGCAACCGCATCGCGCTCACCGACGCCGATCGCCTCGGCAAGGCTCGGCCTGGGCATCGCGCTTGGCCAGCGGGTCATGGCGCACGCCGATCTGGAGGCCGGTCGGCTGATTGCGCTCTCCTCGTCTCGGTGCACCTCGGGCACCCCTATTGTGCATTCATGCCGCCGGCCAAGGCCGACCGGGCCGATGTTGCCGGTCTGGTGGAACTGCTCAGTCGAGCGGCGCCCGCGACCTGTGGGAAGGCCGGGGCGCCGCGCTGAAGCCGGATCCTGACGGGGGTGTTCAGGTGGCCGGCTTTTCCGGTATCGGCGATACGGGCGCTCCGGGGCCGATCTTCTGCAGATTGCCCGTAATCACCTGGTCGCCCTCGGCGACGCCGCTGAGGATGGCGACCTGATCGCCGCTCGTCGGTCCGAGCGAAACCAGCCGCTGGTCGACCGTATTGCCCTTGCCGACGACATAGAGATATTTGCCGAGCTGGCTTGAGCCCAGCGCCGTCTGTGGCACCATCAGCGCATCGGCCTGCTCTCTCACATGCAGCCGGACACGGACATATTGGCCCGGCAGCAGCGTGAACTTGCCATTGCCGATCGTCGCGCGCGCCGTGATCGTGCCGGTCGAGCGGTCGACCGAATTGTCGATGAAGGTAAGCTCGCCCTTCTGGCTTGCCTCGGTCTGGCCGGGGAGCAGGACATCCACTTCGATCGGGCCGTTCGCACGGGCTTGCTCGATCTCGGTCAGATCCGTCTCGCTCGGGTTGAAGGTGACGTAGATCGGGTCGAGCTGCACCAGCGTGTTGAGCACGGTGCCGGCGACGCTGACCAGCGTTCCGACCGAGGCCTGGTTGCGGCCAAGGCGCCCGGCAAACGGCGCCCGGATTTCAGCGTAGCTCAGATTGAGCTCTGCCGTGCGGACCGCCGCCTGGTTCAGCGCCAGCGATGCCTGCGCTTCGCGCAAGGTGCTGGTGCGCTGGTCGAAGCCGTCCTTGGCGAGGTAGCCGCTCTTGGCGAGCTCGGTGCCGCGACCAAGATTCGAGCGGGCATAGTCGAGCGTCGCCGTGTCGCGCTGCACTTGGGCCTTGGCCTGGTCGAGCGCCGCCTGGAAGTCGTCAGGCGAGATCTTGTAGAGAAGATCGCCTTGCCGGACGTCGACGCCGTCGGCTGCGGTCTGCTCCTGCAGATAGCCGGGAATCCTCGCCTGTAAGGTGATGCTGCGGATCGGCTCTGTCCGCGCGGCATAGTCGAGGTAGATCGGGATCGTCTTCTTGACGACGCTGACCACCGGCACCGGCATGACGAACGCCGCCGGGGCGGGCGCCGCACCTGCCGTGCCGGCATTGAGGCTGAGATTGCCCATATCGAGCAGGTGGACGCTGGCCACCGAGATCG
>NZ_RZPB01000266.1:0-7435 GCF_003998535.1 Mesorhizobium sp. M7A.F.Ca.AU.002.02.1.1
GTGTGGCGGTCGATGTCGGCGGAATTCGAAACCTCTGCCAGCTCGGCAACACTGCTTGCCTGCTGGCCGGCGACGATCGACACCGCGCCCTTGGGGCCGACGACGTCCTTCACGAAATAGGCCGTCTCGCTCATCATCGGGCCCCAGCCCGCCTCGTACCAGCCGACCGAACCGTCATCGAAGGTGACGTGCAGATGGCCGTAATTCTGCTTGTCGGCTTCCGCCCAGAGCTTGGCGCCGATGCCGTGCACGCGCACCGGCTTGGCGCCGGTCAGCTGGCACATGACGTCGACATAGTGGACGCCGCAATCGACGATCGGGATCAGCGAATCGATCAGGTTCTTGTGCCAGTGCCAGGCGCTGCCGCTGCTCTGCTGGTTGAGGTTGAGCCGCATCACCAGCGGCTTGCCGAGCGTCTTGCCGACCTCGATGAACTTGATCCACGACGGATGCACGCGCAGAATATAGCCGAGCACCAGCTTGCGGTTCTTGGCCCGCGCCGCCGCGACCACCTTCTCGGCATCCTCGTTGTTGGTGGCGAGCGGCTTTTCCATGAACACATGGCAGTTGGCGGCGATTGCCTTCAGCGCGTATTCGGCGTGGGTGTTCGGCCAGCTGTTGATCGAGACGGCGTCCGCTTTTGTTTCCTTCAGCGCCTGGTCGAAATCCTCGTAGAGTGGGTAGCCGGCTAACTCTTCCGGAATCTTCGTGTTGCTCTTGATCGACCGGCTCATGATGCCGACGATCTCGAAACCGTCGAGCCGGTGATAGGCGCTGGCATGCGACGCACCCATATTGCCGAGACCCACCACCAGCACTTTTACCTTGTCGGACACCGAATATCTCCCAGGTTTTGATTGAATTGTGCGCGGCGATCGGTTGCCGCTCGTATGTCTATCCGAGACAATCACCTCAGGTCAGCGCCGCCGCTCATTGCCCGGCCCTTTCCTCTCCCCCGTCGATCGGGGGAGAGGTGTCGAGCGAAGCTCGACGGAGTGGGGGTCGAGACCCTCGCCGCGCGCTTGAGGTCTCTTGCTCGTCAGATTGTGCCTGTCTTGTGGCGACTGCGCGTTTGACGAACGCCTTTCCCCACTCCGTCGCCGCTTCGCGGCGCCACCTCTCCCCCCTCCGGAGGGAGAGGAAAGGAGCCAAGGCAGGGTAATGGAGGGCGGCCGACATGACCCGTTGCGCAGCCCTACTTCACCGCCGAATCGAACAGATGCGCCTTGATCTTCTCGACATCGAGCGCGGCAAAACCTTCCGACAGCTTGACGCCGTCGGCATCGGCCTTGACCTTGGCCTTGTCGAAATCATTGGCCGGGCCGATCAGATCGTTGGTGCAGACATCCTCGGCCTTCACCGGAGCGGTGATCTGGCCGATCTTGTGGATTTCGTCGAAGAAGCCCTGCCAGCTCGCCATGTCGTGCGAGCCCCAGCCGCCGCGCTTGTCCATGTCGCCGCGGAAAACGTTGATCTGCTGCAGGATCGAGGTGGTGCCGAGCTCCGGCCCGAGATTCTTGGCCAGCGTCGGGAACTGCTCGAACACCGCTTCGACCGCCGCGCGTGGATTCTGGTAGCCGAATTCGAGGCCCATCGCCCAGCCGCGCAGGTACTTTTCCAAAAACGCCTTGCGGTCGGGATCCTCGAGATCGGCGGCACGCACGACGAAGGTGTTGGCCGGCAGCTTCGAATTCTGCACGCCGAGCCAGTATTCGAAGTCGAGCCCCTTGGCGATCCATTCGGCGCGCAGCCCTTCCCACGACAGGGCGGCGTCGCCCTGGCCGCCGGCCAGCGCCGTTCCCCAGGTCGGCCAGCCGGCCTCGACATATTTCACCTTCTTGATGTCGACGCCCTGCGCGGCCAGCAGCGGGTCGGTGATCGACTGCCAGGCGGCGGAGCCGAGCAGGATGGTCTTGCCTTCCAGCTTCTTCAGGTCGTTCGATCCCTCGCCCTTGCGGAAGGCGATGCTGAACGTGTCGCGCGCGCCCATATGGAACACCGACTTCAGCTTCATGCCGTTCTGGATGGCGAAGGAGAACACGCCGGGCGACGGGAAGCCCATATCGGCCTGGCCGACATCGACGAACTTCACCGTCGCGGTGCCGTCCGATGGTCCCGGCTGCATGTCGGTGTCCAGCCCGTCGAAATAGCCGGCCTTCTTGGCCGCCCAGTAGGGATAGTCGTCGAGCACTTCGAGCGTGCCGCGCGGCGAGATCCAGGTGAATTTTCCGTAGGGTTCGGCCCTGGCCTTCAGGCCGGTGGCGCCAAGCGCCGTCGCCGTCACCAGCCCGGCGCCGGTGACCTGCAGGAAGTAGCGGCGGCTGATCCCCGCCGGGTTGATCGAGTTCTCTTTGGTCATGGCATTCCCCTTTTTTGTTTGATGTCAGTTTCTTGCCGCCCGCCTCCCGGGCGCCGTCATATCCCTGTGTTCAAGCCTCCCAGCTCGCCCATTTCTTGCCGATCAGGAAGAACAGCACGTAGATCAGGATGCCGAGCGTCGACAGGATCAGCACCACTGCGAAGAACTGCGGCATCTGGATCATCGACGAATAGGTGGTCAGCCGGTTGCCGAGGCCGAAACCGCCGCCGACCATTTCCGCGCCGACCGCGGTCAGCAGGCCGAAGATGGCGCCGATCATCAGCCCGACCAGGATCATCGGCAGCGCCATCGGCGCACGGATCTTCCAGAAGATCTGCAGGGTGCTGGCGCCATAGGAACGCGCCAGCGCAATCTTGGCGCTGTCGACGCGGCGAAAGCCTGTCGCCGCATTGATCATCACCATCGGCCCGGCGGCCAGTGCCACCGCGATGATGCGCGGCGTGTAGCCGAAGCCGAAGCGCAGGATCAGAAGCGGCACCAGCGCCAGCATCGGCGTGGTGACCAGAAGCAGGATGTAAGGCGCGACGATCTTCTCTGCGAACGGGAATTGGGTGATGACGGCGGCCAGCACCAGGCCGATGATGGCGCCGATGGTGAAGCCGGACACCAGCTCGACCAGCGTGTAGCCGAGATGCGGCGCGATCAGCGGAAACTCGTCGAACAGCGCATAAGCGATCGAGCTCGGCGGCGGCATGATATAGAGCGGCACGTGGAACAGCCGCAGCGCCAGTTCGATGCCGCCGATGATGATCACCGCCACGACAAGAATGGCCGCCACCTCCTTGCCCGACTTGATGCCGGGGCCGCTGGCGAAGGCGGAAAGGTTGGTCAGGCTGACCTCATGGCCGTCGCCCGCCTTGGCGCCCGACTTGGACTTTGAGAATTCCGGAATGGCATCGCCCCCGCTCACGGCCTGATCCTCACGATTTCGGCGCTCGGGCGCTCCGGGGCTTTTGGCCGCGTGCGTTCGCCGACAATGTCCATCTTGATCCGGTTGGTGAGGTCGAAGACCTCCTTCGTCGCCATGATCTCCAGCGAACGCGGCCGTGGGAACGGCACGCGGTATTCCTTGGCGACGCGGCCAGGCCGGGCGCTCAGCACCACCACCCGGTCCGAGAGAAAAATCGCTTCCTCGATGCTGTGGGTGATGAAGACGATGGTTGTCTTGGTGTCGAGCCAGATCTCCTCGACCAGCCGGTTCATCTCCTCGCGGGTGAAACTGTCGAGCGCGCCGAACGGCTCGTCCATCAAAAGCACCGAGGGCTTTAGCGCCAGCGCCCGCACGATCGCCGCGCGCTGCTGCATGCCGCCCGACAGCTCGCGCGGAAACTTGCCGCCGAAGCCATCAAGCCCGACCCGGTTGAGCAGATGCGCGATCCACGCCCGGTCCGGCTTCTCGCTCTTGATCTCGAAGGGGAAGCGGATGTTGGCGTCGAGGTTGCGCCACGGCAGGAGGTTCGCCTCTTGGAAGACGATGCCGATATCGGGATGCGGACCGGTGATGGCCTTGCCGTCGAGCCGGATCTCGCCACTGGTCAGGCTGTGCAGGCCCGACATCGACCACAAAAGCGTGGTCTTGCCGCAGCCGGAAGGGCCGACGATCGAGACGATTTCATTGACGCTGACATCGAGGCTGCAGCGGTCCAGCGCCAGCAGGTCGCCGGAGGCCGTGTGATAGATCTTGGTGGCTGCCTGCACGCCAAGCTTCGGCTTTTTTGCATCGCCCGTGTTCATCTGCCCCCCGGGAAGATTGCGCGATGATCCATTGGCTCATCCCCAGCGAAAATCAGTCTGTAACTATCCTACTTTCCTGTCAAGCACCGACGATAGCGGCCGTATCGCGAAAATCGATTAGTATACCTATCATCTTGTTTTACCGTCGGTTTTACGGCCTTGAAATGCATGTTGCTTTCCTACATACTTCGGAACTGACACGGACCGGAGAGGAACGGAGGAAGGTGAGCTTTCCCCAACGACACGCTGCGGTTGCGATCCGGTCGGGCACGTGGAGCCAGGGCGTGCAAACATGCTAAGACGACAGCCTCGCAACCCAGGGAAAGACCAGGACCCCATGACCGACGCTGGCAGCCAGGACGAGCCTGTTCCAGGCCCCGATACCGAGAGACGCGATCCTGTCCGGCGCATCCCCGACATCATCTCGCTGGTCAAGGATTCCTACAGCGAATTGCGCCCGGCCGAACGGCGTGTCGCCGATGTCGTTCTCGACGACGTCAAATATGCCGTCGACGCCTCCAACGCCGCCCTTGCCCAGCGCGCCGGGGTCAGCGAACCGACGGTGACCCGGTTCTGCCGCGCCATCGGCTGCGAGGGCGTGCGCGATTTCAAGCTGAAGCTGGCGCAGAGCCTCGTCGTCGGCGCGCTCTACCTGGCCAAGTCGCCTTCCGTCAGCAATGACAATGGCATGCCGTTCTGGAACGCCGTGTTCGGCGAGGCGCGCCGGGCGCTGCAGGAGGCCGAGCGGCAGCTCGACCCGGCCCAGCTGCAGAAGGCCGCCGAGCTGATCGCCAAGGCGCGCCAGGTCACGGTCTTCGGCCTCGGCGGCAGCTCCTCGGCGCTGGCGCAGGAAACCCAATACCGGCTGTTCCGCTACGGCATAACAGTCAGCGCCCAGTGCGATCCCTATCTGATGCGCATGACCGCCTCGACGCTCAAGCCCGGCGATCTGGTGATCGCCATTTCGGCGACGGGACGCACCCGCGAGGTGATCGAGGCCGTCGAGCTCGCCAAGCATTACCGCGCCAATGCGATCGCCGTGACCGCGCCCGACACCGAGCTCGCCCGCACCTGCGACGTCAGGCTGACGGTGGCGGTGCCGGAATATCCCGACACGCTGAAGCCGACGGCATCGCGCTTCGCCTTTCTGGCGGCGATCGACCTGCTGGCGGTGGCCTCCGCCTACAAGCTCGACGGCTCGGCCCGCGAGACGGTGCGCCGCATCAAATACAACGCCCAGATCCACCGCACCGGCAAGGAGATGGAGCCGCTCGGAGACTAGGGCTGCGCTTTTCCTTCTCCCCTTGTGGGAGAAGGTGGATCGGCGCGTAGCGCCGAGACGGTTGAGGGGTGGGTGACGGAGTGCCGTCGGCGCCAAGCTGGAGCACCCCTCATCCGACCTCACTTCGTGAGGCCACCTTCTCCCCTTGTGGGAGAAGGGAAGCCGGACATGAAACGAAAGAGGGAAAGAGATGCTCGAAATAGCACCGACGAAACAGGCCGCCGCATGGCTCGAATCCCTGGCACAGGCACTCGCAGCCGGCGACGCTGCGGCGGCGAGCAACCTCTTCGTCGACGATTGCTACTGGCGCGATCTCCTGACCTTCACCTGGAACATCACGACCGTGGAAGGCCGCGCGGCGATCGCCGACATGCTGGCGACGACGCTGGCGACGGCCAAGCCGAGCGCGTGGCGGCTGACCGGCGAGGCGACCTCGGACGACGGCACCATCGAGGCCTGGTTCAGCTTCGAAACCGTGGTGGCCAGGGGGGAGGGCATCATGCGGCTGCGCGACGGCCGCTGCCGGACATTGTTCACGGCGATGGCCGACCTCAAGGGCTTCGAGGAGCGCAAGGGCGCGGCGCGGCCGCTCGGCGTGCGCCACAAGGCCGATCCCCAGCGCGAGACCTGGTCGGAGGCGCGGGCGCGCGAGACGCGCGAACTCGGCACTGATGAACAGCCCTATTGCCTGGTCATCGGCGGCGGCCAGGGCGGCATCATGCTGGGGGCGCGACTGCGCCAGCTCGGCGTGCCGGCCATCGTCATCGAGAAGAATGCCAGGCCGGGTGACTCATGGCGCAACCGCTACCGCACGCTCGTGCTGCACGATCCGGTCTGGTACGACCATCTGCCCTACATTCCCTTCCCCGAAAACTGGCCGGTGTTCACGCCCAAGGACAAGATGGGCGACTGGCTGGAAATGTATACGCGCGTCATGGAGCTCAACTACTGGGTCGCCACCAAATGCCTCAGCGCCAGCTATGACGAGGCCGAAAAAGTCTGGACCGTGGTCGTCGACCGCGTCGGCCGGCAGATCACGCTGAAGCCCAAGCACATCGTCTTCGCCACCGGCGCCTACGGCCCGCCGCGGCGGATCGATCTGCCGGGCGCCGGCCGGTTCAAGGGCGAGCTGCTGCACTCCAGCCAGTATGCCAGCGGCGACAAATTCCGCGGCAGGAAAGTCGCCGTCATTGGCGCTGCAAGCTCCGGCCACGATGTCTGCGTCGACCTCTGGGAGAGCGGCGCCGAGGTCACCATGATCCAGCGTTCGCCGACGACAGTGGTCAAGTCGGACACGCTGATGGAAGTCGGCTTCGAGATCTTCTCGGAAGACGCACTGTCGCGCGGCATCACCACCGAGAAGGCCGACATGATCGTCGCCTCGACGCCGTTCGCGCTGGTGCCCAAGGGCCAGCAGGCGCTTTACGAGGTGATCAAGGCGCGCGACGCGGCCTTCTACGACCGCTTGCGCGCCGCCGGCTTCGCCATCGATTTCGGCGACGACGAGACCGGCCTTCTGATGAAGGCCTACCGCACCGGCTCCGGCTACTACATCGATGTCGGCGCCTCCGACCTGATCATCGACGGCAAGATCGGCATCCGCAGCGGCGTCGCCATCAAGTCGCTGACCCCGAGCGGCATCCTGTTCGAGGACGGCAGTGAACTCGCCGCCGACGCCATCATCGCCTGCACCGGCTATCAGTCGATGAACGAGAATGTCGCCGCGATCGTTTCGCGCGAAGTCGCCGACAAGGTCGGCCCGTGCTGGGGCCTTGGCTCCGGCGTCAAGGGCGACCCCGGCCCCTGGCAAGGCGAGCTGCGCAATATGTGGAAGCCGACCGCCCAGGAAGCGCTCTGGTTCCACGGCGGCAATCTGGCGCTGTCGCGCTTCTATTCGAAATATGTGGCGCTGCAGATCAAGGCGCGGATGGAAGGCATTGAGACGCCGGTTTACGGGGCGGTGAGCAACGCCGGGTAAAGTCGACCCCCACTCCGTCGAGCTTCGCTCGCCACCTCTCCCCCGATCGACGGGGTAGAGG
>NZ_RZPB01000267.1:0-7420 GCF_003998535.1 Mesorhizobium sp. M7A.F.Ca.AU.002.02.1.1
GCTCCGGGAAATGGCAGGCGACCCGATGCGAACCACCGGCCGGATCGAGCGGCGGTTCGACGGCAGCGCAGATCGCCTGCGCCTTGAAGCAGCGCGTGCGGAAGCGGCAGCCGGATGGCGGGTTGAGCGGGCTCGGCACATCGCCGCTCAGCACGATGCGCTCGCGCTTGCGCTCCTTCTCGGGATTGGCGAGCGGCACCGCCGACAGCAGCGCCTGGGTGTAGGGATGCAGCGCCCTCGAATAGAGTTCGGCCGCCGGCGCGATCTCGACGATCTTGCCGAGATACATCACCGCCACCTGATGCGAGATGTGGCGCACGACGGACAGATCATGCGCGATGAACAGATAGGAGGTGCCGAAGGATTGCTGGATGTCCTTGAGCAAATTGAGCACGCCGGCCTGCACCGAAACGTCGAGGGCCGAAACCGGCTCGTCGAGGATCACCACTTGCGGATTGAGTGCCAGCGCGCGGGCAATGACGACGCGCTGGCGCTGGCCGCCGGACAGTTCGTGCGGATAGCGCTTGCCATGCTCGGGATTGAGCCGCACCAGTTCGAGCAATTCGGCGACGCGCGCGCGGCGGTCGGTCGCCGACATGTCGCTCATGCGCAGCGGCTCGGCGATGTTGTCGGCAATGCGCATGCGCGGATGCAGCGACCCGTAGGGATCCTGGAAGACGAGCTGGATGTAGCGCCGCATCAGGCGCATGTCTTCGTGATTGAGCGCGAGCAGGTTCTGGCCACGGAACCAGCTTTCGCCGCTGGTCGGCTCGATCAGCCGCATCAGGCAGCGCCCGAGGGTCGACTTGCCGCAACCGGATTCACCGACCAGACCCAGCGTTTCGCCCGGTGCTACGTCGAACGAGACATCGGCGACCGCACGGACATGGGCAACGGCACGGTCGAAGACGAGGCCGCCGCGAACCGGAAAGTCCTTGACGAGATGGCGAACAGAAAGCGCAGCCGCCGGTTTGGTTTCCGCCTGGAGTTGCTCCGCTGCGCTCATGAGGCCACGTCTCCACTGTCCAGGCTCGCCGCCGCCAGCACAGCACTGTGGAAGGGCGGCAAGGTCGTCGCGAAATGACAGGCCGAGAACCGGCCGCCGACATCGTGCAAAGGCGGGTCCTCGGTCCGGCAGCGTGCCGCGGCATAAATGCAGCGCGGATGGAAGGCGCAGCCGCCCGGCAAGCGCCCAAGTGCGGGCGGCGAACCGTCGATCGAGAACAGCCGCTCGCGGCTTTCCTCGAGGTTGGGGATCGAGGCGATCAGGCCACGCGTGTAAGGATGGCGCGGATCGGCGAACAGCTCGGATACGCCTGCCTGTTCGACGACACGGCCGGAATAGACGACCGCGACGCGGTCGGCATGGCCGGCGACGACGCCGAGATCATGGGTGATCAGCACCAGGCCGAGGCCGAGCCGTTCCTGCAGCGAGCGCAGCACGGCCAGGATCTGTGCCTGCACCGTGACATCGAGCGCCGTGGTCGGTTCGTCGGCAATCAACAGGTCAGGATCGTTGGCGACGGCCATGGCGATCACCGCGCGTTGGCGCATGCCGCCGGAGAATTCATGCGGATACTGGTTGACCCGGCGCTCCGGCTGCGGGATCGCCACCAGATGGAGCAATTCGACCGCGCGCGTCATCGCCTGTTTGCGTGTCACGCGCTGATGCAGCCTGACCGCCTCGGCAATCTGGGCGCCGACGGTCATCACCGGATTGAGCGAGGACAGCGGGTCCTGAAAAATCATGGCGATGCGCGCGCCCCTGATCTTGCGCATCTCGCGCGCCGGTTTGCCGACCAGTTCGTCGCCGTTGAAGCGGACCGAGCCGGTGACCACCGCGTTCTTTGACGTGAGGCCGAGCGCGGCGAGCATGCCGACGGACTTGCCCGAGCCGGACTCACCGACAATGCCGACCACTTCGCCCTTGGCGACGTCGAGGTCGATCCCGCGAACCGCTTCGAACTGACTGCCGGCCTTGCGGAATCCGACCCGCAGACCGCGTATGGACAGCAGCGGCTCGCGCTCGCCCACCTTGTCGACTGCGCCCGGTGGCGCTGAGGAAATCTGTGCGCTCATCGCCTAGTCCGACCTTGGATCGAGAATGTCGCGCAAGCCGTCGCCTATGAAGTTAAAGCCGAGCACGATGGTGAGGATGGCGACGCCGGGACCGAAGGCGATCCACCATTGATAGAAATGAACGGCGCCATCGGAGATCATCGAGCCCCATTCGGGTGTCGGCGGCGTGGCGCCGAGGCCGATGAAGCTGAGCGACGCGGCAAGCAGCACGACCTGGCCGAGATCCATGGTTGCGCTGATCAGCACCGGGGTCCAGCAAAGCGGCAATATGTGCGTGAACAGCACGCGCCGCGGCCTGGCGCCGGCGGCGATTGCCGCCTCGACATGCTCGCGCTCCTTCACCTCCAATACCTGCGCCCGCATCAGCCGGGCGTAGACGGGCCACCAGACGAGCACCATGGCTATGGCGGCATTGCCGAGGCCTGGTCCGAGCGACGCCGCGACGGCCATGGCCAGCAGCATCGGCGGAAAGGACAGAGTGACGTCAACAAGCCGCATGATCGCCGCGCCGGTCAATCCGCCGACGAAGCCGGAAATGGCGCCGAGCAGCGAGCCTATGATCACTGCAGAGACGACGACCAGAACCGCGATCGGCAGCGAATGCGCGGCCCCGTGCAGAGTGCGGGCCAGCACATCGCGGCCGAGTGCGTCGGTACCCAGCCAATGCGCCCAGCTTGGCGCCTGAAGCCGGCGTGCGACCATTTCGAGCGGATCGAACTGCACGACCAGGTTGGCGAATACGGTCATGAACAGCCAGAACAGGATGACGACCGTGCCGATGACCAATGGCGCGGTCAGCCATTCGGGAACCGTCGAGGAGCGGGACTTGGTGACGACGACTGCCATCAGCTCAACCTCACGCGCGGATTGGCCACGACATAGAGTATGTCGGTGATAAGGTTGGTGACCAGGAAGGCGAGACCACCGACGATGGTGACGCCGATGATCGCCGGGAAGTCGAGCGCACGCGCTGCCTCCACGGCATAGGATCCCATGCCCGGCCAGGAGAAGATGGTTTCGGTCAGCACCGCGCCGGTGATCAGATAGGCGAAGGAATAGCCGATGACGGTCAGGGTCGGCACCATGGTGTTGCGCAGCGCATGGACGATGACGACGCGGAATTCGCTCGCCCCCTTGGCGCGCGCGGTGAGCACGAACTCGCGGCTCATCACATCAAGCATGTTGGCGCGCACCAGCCGCGATATGGTGCCCGAAACCGTCCAGCCGAGGACGAAGGCCGGCAGAAGCAGGTGCCAGAGCGCGTCCTTGAGGACGGTCCAGTCGCCAGCCAGAAGCGAATCGATGGTCAGGAAGCCGGTGATGCCGGGCGGCAATGCCAAGCGGGCATCGACCCTGCCCGGCCCCGGCAACCAGTTCAGCATGACGGAGAAGATGAACAACAGGCCGAGCCCCGACCAGAACACCGGCAGCGAAGAGCCGAACAAGGCGAACAGCCGCGCGCCATGGTCGATCAGGCTGTTGCGGAAATAGGCGGCCAGCACACCAAGCACGATGCCGAGCGTGGTGCCGAAGATCATCGCGGCGAAAACCAGTTCGAGCGTTGCCGGCAAGCGGTAGAGAATGTCGGTGCCGACATTGCGCTTGGTGATGAAAGAGGTGCCAAGATCGCCGCTCAGCAGATTACCAAGATATATCATATAGCGTTCCGGCAAAGGACGATCGAGACCCCAACGCGTCTTGGCGGCGGCCACCACTTCGGGGTTGCTCATCTGCTGTTCGGCGACAATCGCGGTCAGCGGATCCCCCTTGGTCACCGTGGTGATCAGGAAGGCGATGGTGACGATGCCGAGCACCAGAAACGGCATTGCGATAAGCCGGCGCAAAATATAGCGAGACACGTGGCTACCTTCACAAGGAGGGGCTTTGTAAGATGGCACAAGGCGCTGGGACATGCCATCGACGGAAACATATTGACAGCCCGCGAAAGCCGCTGTCAATATAAATGGAATTTAATTTCATTTTTGATCGACAGTGCCGACGTCACCGGCCCGACAGGCGGACGACGACGCCAGAAAGACCTCAGCGTGCGCAAGCGAGCCACCAGGGACGAGACGGAGCTTGAAGGCGAAGGCGCACAGCTTTCGTCGTCGCTGGTGCGCGGGCTCGGCATCCTGCGCGCCTTTCGGCCGGGCGACGCCTCGCTCGGCAACCAGGACATCATTGCCCGCACCGGCCTGCCCAAAGCCACGGTGTCGCGCATCACCTATACGCTGAGCGCGCTCGGCTACCTCCTGTACGACAAGGATCTCGGCCGCTACAGCCTGGGGTCGGCTACCGTGGCGCTCGGCTATTCGGCGCTCAGTTCAAGCGCCGTCGTGCACGTCGCCCGGCCGCTGATGCAGCCGCTGGCCGATTTGACGGGGGCGGCGGTGGCGCTCGGCACGCGCGACAGCCTCAACATGGTGTATCTCGCCAATTGCCGGTCGGAGAGCCTTGTCACGCTGCGGCTCAACCCGGGCTCCTATCTGCCGATCTGGAAGACATCGATGGGGCTGGCCTATGCGGCGGCCCTTTCACCCGAGGAGCGCGTCAGCCTTGTACGGGCTTTGCAGGAGGCGGAGCCGGACAAGGCAGCGATGATCGCGGCGGCGATCGACGATGCGATCGCCCAATATGCACGCCAGGGCTATGTGACGTCGTTCGGCGCCTGGCACAGCTACATCCATGCAGTCGGCGTGCCGTTCCGCCCGCGTGACGGCTCGCCGCTGGTTGCCATCACCTGCGGCGGCATCGGCGAGATCATCACCGAGGACCGCGCGCATGCCGAGATCGGACCGGCGCTGGTGGCGATGGTGAAAGCACTGGGCGACCAACTCGAGGGAATTCCCGTGTAATCCCGGCACGGGATTGGCCCAGACGATCGGGCTGCATGCCGGCTTGAACTTGCCTGGTGGGGGCAGCACAGTCGCCGCCGATGGCATGGCGCTCGCGTTGTCAGTCCATCGGGTTCGGGTGACGGGGGGAGATCGGATGCCGATGAATTTTGCAGGACGGTTCAGCGACCGGGTGGCGGTCATCACCGGTGGCGCATCGGGCATTGGTCTGGCGGTGGCGCAGAGGATTGTCGAAGAAGGCGGACGGGTTTCGGTCTGGGATCGCGATCCCGCCCAGATCGAACAGGCCAAGGCCGTCATCCCCAGTCTTCACGGCATCGCTATCGACGTTGCCGATGCCGCAGGCGTGGAGCGCGCTGCCCGGTCAACGCTCGAAGCGCTTGGCGGTGTCGATATCCTGGTCACCAGCGCGGCGATCACCGGGCCGAACATGACGACCTGGAACTATTCGGCGGAAGATTGGCAGAAGGTCATCGACATCAACATCAACGGCGTCTTCTACTGCAACAAGGCGCTCGTGCCGCACATGCTCGAGCGCAACTATGGCCGCATCGTCAACATCGCCTCGATCGCCGGCAAGGAAGGCAATCCCAACGCCTCCGCCTACAGCACGTCCAAGGCCGCGGTGATCGGCCTGACCAAGTCGCTCGGCAAGGAACTGGCCAAGACCGGGGTGACGGTCAATTGCGTCACGCCGGCGGCCGTGCGCACCGCGATCTTCAAGCAGATGAGCCAGGAGCACATCGACTTCATGCTGTCCAAGATACCGATGGCGCGCTTTGGCGAGGTCGACGAGGTGGCGGCGCTGATCTGCTGGATCGCCTCGGAAGAGTGTTCGTTCACGACGGCCGCCGTGTTCGACGTTTCCGGCGGCCGCGCCACCTACTGAGGCAGAACGAATCTCAATTCCACGTGACGGTGCAACGGACGGAGCATGCGGGCGTATAGTTGGACGCCTCGAAGCGACAAGTCGCGACAAGGTAGCGGGAACCATGACACGGAATGCAGCCGTCAGGCGGGAGTTTGCTACTTTTGCTTAGAGCCGAATCTGCCGCACTGTCCGACGATGAGCTTCTGGACCGCTATCAGCGCGCCGCCTTCGATTATTTCCTCGATAACGTGAACCCCGAAAACGGACTGGTCGCGGACACATCGCGGCCGAATTCGCCGGCCAGCATCGCTGTCGTCGGCTTCGCGCTGTCCAGCTATCCGATCGGCGTCGAGCGCGGCTGGATGACGCGCGATGCCGCCGCGAAGCTGACGCTGGCCGCGCTGCGTTTCTTCTCGACCAGCCGGCAAGGCAATAGCGACGACGTCACCGGCCATAAGGGTTTTTACTACCACTTCCTCGATATGCGGACCGGCCTGCGCGTCTGGCGCTGCGAACTGTCGATGGTGGATACGGCGTTGCTGATATCAGGCATGCTGGTGGCGAGCGCTTATTTCTCCGGTGACGATGACGAGGAAGCCGAAATCCGCCAACTGGCCGAGGCGCTCTACCGGCGCGTCGACTGGCGGTGGGCACAAGGTTCAAGCCCGACCCTGCGGCAAGGCTGGAAGCCAAAGAGCGGCTTTCTGCACTATGGCTGGGAGGGCTACAACGAAGCGACGATCCTCTACGTGCTGTCGATGGCCTCGCCTGACAGTCCAACCTCGGATAACAGCTACGAGGGCTGGACGGCGACCTATCAGTGGGAAAACATCTACGGCTACGACGTGCTGTATGGCGGCCCATTGTTCATGCACCAGTTCTCGCATGCCTGGATCGATTTCGCCGGCATCCGCGACGCCTTCATGCGCGAGAAGAACTCGGACTATTTCGAAAACAGCCGCCGCTCGACCTATCTGCATCGCGACTATGCGCGCCACAACCCTTACGGCTATGACGGCTATGAAGAGAACCTTTGGGGACTTTCGGCGGGCGACGGGCCGGGCGGCTTCCGCACCAGCGTGGAGCGACAGCGCCGGCGGTTTTCCGGCTATGCCGCGCGCGGCGCTCCGTTCGGGCCCGATGACGGGACGATCGCCCCTTGGTCCTATCCGGCATCACTGCCTTTCGCGCCGGAGATCTGCCTGGCGGCGCTGCGCCATCTCGGTGATCGCTACCCCGAGGTGATCGACAATTTCCGGCTGCCGAGCGGCTTCAATCCGACATTGGCGAACCGGCGTAAATTCGGGAGGCACGGCTGGGTGTCGGAGGGCCACTATGGGCTGGATCAGGGTATCGTGGTGATGATGATCGAGAACCATCGGTCAGGGCTGATCTGGAAGCTGATGCGGTCCAATCAGCATATCCGTCGCGGCCTGCACAAGGCCGGATTCAATGGCGGCTGGCTGTCTCAGCCGGCAAGCCCGGCGTCAGGTGGCGGCAATGTCGCGTGACCGGACCAGGACCACCGCCTTCCCCGTCGACAGCAACGACATCAGTCTGATCGCGAGCGCCCATCCGCCGCACTGGAAGAACCCGCAGCCGGACGGTCCCTACA
>NZ_RZPB01000268.1:0-7406 GCF_003998535.1 Mesorhizobium sp. M7A.F.Ca.AU.002.02.1.1
TCGCCCGCCAGCTCGCGTCGCCGTTCCCGCTGCTGGCGGCGGTCGGCGCCAGGACCAGCCGCATCGAGATCGGCACCGCGGTCATCGACATGCGCTACGAGAACCCGCTCTACATGGCCGAGGATGCCGGTGCCGCCGACATCATCGCCGGCGGGCGCCTGCAGCTCGGCATCAGCCGTGGCTCGCCCGAGCAGGTGATCGATGGCTGGCGCCATTTTGGCTACGCGCCGCCGGAAGGGCAGAGCGACGCCGACATGGCAAGGCACCACGCCGAGGTCTTCCTCGAGACGCTGCGCGGCGAGGGGTTCGCCCAGCCCAATCCACGGCCAATGTTCCCCAACCCGCCCGGCCTCTTGCGCCTCGAGCCGCATTCGGAGGGTTTGCGCGAGCGGATCTGGTGGGGTGCGGCTACCAACGCCACGTCGGAATGGGCAGCCAAGCTCGGCATGAACCTGCAGAGCTCGACGCTCAAATTCGACGAGAGTGGCAAGCCGTTCCACATCCAGCAGGCCGAGCAGATCCGCATCTATCGCGAGGCCTGGAAGGCAGCCGGCCACAAGCGCGAGCCGCGCGTCTCGGTCAGCCGCAGCATCTTCGCGCTGGTCGACGATCGCGACCGCGCCTATTTCGGCCGCGGCAATGAGAGCCGCGACCAGATCGGCTTCATCGAGGAGAACACCAAGGCGATTTTCGGGCGCAGCTACGCGGCCGAGCCGGATGTGCTGATCAAGGAATTGGCGCAGGACGAGGCGATCGCCGAGGCGGATACGCTGTTGCTCACCGTTCCAAACCAGCTCGGCGTCGACTACAACGCGCATGTCATCGAGGCGATCCTGACCCATGTCGCTCCAGCGCTGGGCTGGCGCTGACGCCGGATCGATCAGGGCCGAGTTTTCCAGGGAGGTACACAATGCCAAAGAAGGCCTTGATCGCCTGGGGCGGCTGGGAGGGCCATACGCCGGAGCAGAGCGCGAAGCTCGTTCGCACCTTGCTTGAGCGAAACGGCTTCGACGTCACGCTGGGTGAGGGCACGGCGATGTTCGCCGGTCCGGAGCTTGCTTCCTTCGATCTCATCGTGCCTGTCATCACGATGTCGACGATCGAAAAGGCCGAGTTGCAGAACCTGACGCTTGCGGTTCGCGGGGGAAGCGGGCTCGGCGGTTTCCACGGCACGATGGGCGACAGTTTCCGCAATGAGCCTGACTATCAGTTCATGACCGGCGGCCAATGGGTGGCGCATCCCGGCAACATCATCGACTACACTGTCGCGATCACCCGGCCGGACGATCCGATCACAAAAGGCATCAGCGATTTCGCCTACCGGTCGGAGCAATATTACATGCATGTCGACCCAAGCAATGAGGTGCTGGCGACCACCACCTTCACCGACGCGCATTTTCCGGGGATAGGCGGCGTCGTCATGCCGGTCGTCTGGAAACGGCGCTATGGGGCGGGGAAGGTTTTCTACAGTTCCCTTGGTCACACGGCGGATGAGTTCGCGGTGCCGGAAATGGCGCTGATAGTGGAGCGGGGTTTGCTTTGGGCGGCGCGGGGGTAGAAGCAGGCGAAGTTCGTGAAAATCTGATGGAATTCACAGGAAATCTACGGAGATATCCAATGAACGATTCCAGTTGGTCCGCTTCCGAAAAGAAGCTCGCCCGCCACGCCTTCGATAAGGCTCTTGAGGCGGCCCTCGCAAAGACGATGGCCGAATTCAAGAGCAAGGCCAGTGCGGTGACGGTTCCCTCCCAGATGTGGGAGCTGGAAGCCTATTTGCGTGAACAGCGGCGGGATATCGATCGGACGTTCGACTACCGCTATTCGCAGCTCCTTTATGTCTTCACTCATCTCATCCGAGCAGGCTGCCTCGATGAAAAGCTGCTTGCCGGTCTGTCGCAAGACAAGCGGGATGTCATTCGGCGGGACCTTGCCTTTGCGGCGGGACGCCCGGCCAGCGGATGACGACGGCAGGGAGTGCGGCCGCGTCCCAATCCCTGCCATGCTGGAAAGCGGCCGTTGTCGTACTACCATCCCGTCACATGGCGAGGGGGATGAGATGGACCATCAGCGTACTGTTTTTCTGATCGGAGCAGGTTCCGTTGGTGACGACGAGCAAGCCGTGTTCACGCTGCACGTGAACGGCGCTGCCTGCAATCTGAAATGCAGTTATCGGGACAAGGTGATCGAGGCAGAAGAGGAAGACTTTTTCGAGGCTCTGTTCCAAATCCGTCAGGCACTCGAAGTCGATGGCCTGCTACCCTTCTGTTACGGAGCAAGCGCCAATGTTTATCCGGAAAATACCGTGATGGAGAAAAGTCGCGGATTGATAGCCTGCAAGGTGAAGACGGGGCAATTTCCGCAAGAGAGCGATCTGGTCGACATATTTGATGATGGCGTCGACGTGGTTCCGGTTTTCGTCCATATGCAGCAGGAATTTTGGGAAGAATGGCTGACTTCGCTGCCTTCCTAGCTGCTGGCGTTCATCCAATCCCGCCCGTAAACAGATAGGCGCCGGCGCTGCGCCCATCCTCCAGCCGCACAATAGCCGTCACGATCGAGCCATACGAGCCACGCCAGACGCTGTGGAACCGCTGGTGCTCTGCGGCCGGAACCAATGCCTGTCCACAGCAGCGCGCTCCGCTTCGCTGGATGGCGACAGGCTCGCCGTTGACATGCACCTTGACGCTGGCGTGTTCCGCCTCGGCGTCGATCGGCAGGTCGAGGGTGATGGTGATCTCGTCCTGATCGCCGGTCGTGCGCGTCTCGGCGGCAAGCGCAATGACGAGCGGAGGTGCCTTGCCGCTACCGGTTTGCGTGGGCCGGCGGGAAAATACATCTTCAGTCAGTTCCGGCGTGCGTGGGGGCAGGGTGCGGCGCCGGGTCGACTGTTCGTAGTCGCCGGCCATGCGCAGCAGCCTTTCGTCGTCATAGGCCTTGCCGGCGAAGGTCAGGCCGACCGGCATGCCGATATCGGCCATGGTTCCCATCGGCACGGTGACGGTCGGGATGCCAAAATGGCGCCAGACCAGATTGCCGTTGGCGACCCAGGTGCCATTGCGCCAGGCAAGGACGGCGGACGCCTCGTCGATGTCTGCATCGGCCGGTCCGACATCGGCGGCGGCGGGCAGCACCACGGCGTCGATGTCTTGGCCGTCCAGCCAGACCTCGAAATCGATCCGCCTTGTTGCTTCGAGGCCCTTCAGTCCGTCTTCCAGCGTTGGAATGTCTGCGAACGGCGTGACGCCGGACCGCGCCCGTTCCACATATTCTCTCAGATCGAAGCCGCCCTCATAGCGGTCGGGCAGCGTGCCGGGCGGCTGCGGGAAGATCTTTGGGCCGTCGACGGAGACGAGATCGGGCACGGCCGGGTCGGCATTGGCGCGCAAAAAGTCGTCCCAGCCCCAGATGCTGAGATCCCAGAGTTCGCGCTCGGCGAAGTCCTGCGGCACCAGCCCGCGCTCGACCATGGTGCGCGCCCCGGGGCGGTCGCGCTCGTAGTTGGAGACGACGGGGAAATCGACCTCGATCACCTCGGCGCCAAGCCGCTTGAGATCGGCCGCTGCCTGCTCCCACAGGGCAAGCACCGAGGCGCGGGTTTCGATCGGCGCATCGGCCTCGCTGTCGCGGCCGATATACATTCTGGGCACGCCCAGGCGCTTGCCTTTCAACGACCCCGCCAGTGCGAGATCGGTATAACGGGGCGGCCGCACATCGGAGCTTTTCGGCAGCTTGACCCAAGGCTGCGCGCGCCAGAAATCGCCTCGCGCCTCGGGATCGTCGGCGACGATCACATCGAGCAGTTCGAGCATGTCGGCCACGCTGCGCGTATGCGGCACGACGACATCCATGGTCGGCACCAGGGGCCAGTTGCCGCGCACAGAAATGACGCCGCGCGACGGCGTGTAGGCGACCAGCGCATTGTTGGTGGCCGGCGCGCGGCCGGACGACCAGG
Organism: Mesorhizobium sp. M7A.F.Ca.AU.002.02.1.1; assembly: GCF_003998535.1. Lineage (NCBI taxonomy): Bacteria > Pseudomonadati > Pseudomonadota > Alphaproteobacteria > Hyphomicrobiales > Phyllobacteriaceae > Mesorhizobium > Mesorhizobium sp. M7A.F.Ca.AU.002.02.1.1. The sequence continues at coordinate 3,953 of NZ_RZPB01000268.1, forward strand.
TTTCCTCGCCAAGCCCGAAGGCGCAGAAGCTGGCCGCTGTCGCCGTGCCGGAGCCATTGGACGAACCCGATGCGAAGGCGGCGGTGAGATAATCGCCATTGTACGGACTTTCGGCGCGGCCATAGACGCCGCGCTGCATGCCGCCATTGGCCATTGGCGGCATGTTGGTCAGCCCGATCAGCACCGCACCGCCGGCGCGCAGCCGGGCTATGGTGAAGGCATCCTCATTGGCAATGAGATGCTCGAAGGCCGGCGAGCCGGCGGCCACCGTCAGGCCTGCAACCTTGTAGCTGTCCTTGGCGGTGTAGGGGATGCCGTCGAGCGGTCCGAGCACGGCGCCGTTGCGGCGCCGCTGGTCGGAGGCCGCCGCCTGCTCAAACATGTCAGGGTTGAGCACTGGGACGGCATTGAGGCTGATGCCGTGCCGGTCGAAATGCGCGATGCGCCTGAGATACGCCCCGACCAGTTCGACGCTGGTGACGGTGCCGTGATCGAGCGCGCGGCGCAGTTGGTCGATCGTCGCTTCGACGAGGTGAAGGCTGGCGTCGGTCATCACGGATCCCACATTTCCACGCACCATGGATGAGCGAGGCCGCAGGCTTCGGCAAGAGCCTATCGCGGTCTTCTCGGAACTTTTGTCCGGCTGGCGGTTTTGGATGTATGGTGCGATTCCGGAATGGCCAGAAGGGTGTGCCGATGACCACGAAATGCGTTGCGATCCTAGCTCTCGCGGTTGCTACGGGCGCGAGTCTTTGCGCCCCGGCCTTGGCTGGCGACCGGCATTACGACCGCCGGGTCCACTCCGAACGCTACGTTCCCGCCGAAGGCGATCTCATCGATATCCTGTTCGGCGGCCCGCACTACTACGATCAGCAGTTGGTGACGACGGCGGCTGGCGCGTGCTCCTACCATCGCGTTGGACCCGACGCGAATGCATTGAACAAGATCAACGATCATCACTGCGGGAAATAAGGCAGTAGGGCAGTAGGGCAGTAGGGCAGTAGGGCAGTAGGGCAGTAGGGCAGTAGGGAGCGCCTCAACGCTGGCCGCTCTCCTTCATACGCTCGATGATTTCGGCCATCAGCGCCAGGTCGCGGCGGGAATCGGCGAGGTCGGTCAGCGGCTTTGTTCCTTCGGCGATGTGGCGGTGGAAAATCTCGAGTTCATTCGAGAAAGCATCGCCGTAGAGAGGGCCGAAGGCTTTCGTCACCGGGCCGAGCGGGCCGGCATCGGTGACCTCCAGCCGCGTCGGCAGGCTGCGGATGTAGGGCGTGTCGTAGATGATGCGCACGCGCCTGGTGTTGGAGCGCACCTCGATCATTGCGTCGAACAGGCCGAGATCGTCGACCACCGCGTCGTAGAGACAAGCGAAATGGCCATAGTCGAAGGTGACCGATGTGTTGGCGCCGCCATTGGTGCGGTGCGCGGCCAGCACGCGCGCCGGCTCGCCGATCAGCCCGCGCATCGCTGAAATGTGGTGCGAGGAAAGCGCCGTCAGCCCGCGATAGGCGCGCACCAGGTCGGCCGGCGCGTCGGCACCGACGACTTCGCGGATCAGCGCGTCGCGCTCCTTGGCGCCACGCGCCAGCAGGGCCGGGTCTATGTCGTTGGGATAGAGGACGTTCTGGCTCTTCTTGAGGAAATGCCGGCCCTCCGAGATCAGGTCGAAGATGCGGACATGGGTGATGTCGGCGAAGGCCGGCAGCTCGTCCCTGGCGGCCAGATAGGCCGGCGCGTAGCGGCGCATATAGCCGACGAACAGGGTCTTGTCGTAACTCGGCATCAGCGCCAGCAGATCGTCGATCTCGCGCACCGTCAGACAGGCAGGCTTTTCCAGCAGGATATGTTTGTTGGCAGCAATCGCCGCGTGCACGAAGCGGCTGTGGGTGTCGTCGGATGACAGCACGAACACCGCGTCGATGTCGGGTGACGCTATTAGCGCCTCGGCCGTCTCGAAGGTTCTTGCCGTCAGGTGTTGCGAGGTGCACAGCGCCACCAGGCTGGGCGACACGTCGTACACGCCCGCGATCACCCAGCGCTCGCGCTGATCGCTCAGCACCGGCAGATGGATCGACTGGGCGACCTCTCCAAGACCTATAAGTCCGACACGAATTGGTGCCACCGGCAAACTCCCTTTGATTTCAGGTCTGATGCTGCAGGACTATGCCGCGCCGGTGACCAGCGCGACGAGCTCGTTGCCTGATGTCTCCGAGGCGCGCACGGTCGCCGCCATCTTTCCCGCCCGCATCACCCAGATCTGGTCGGACAGGCGGCGGACCTGATCGAAATTGTGGCTGACCAGGATGACTGAGACCGACTGCTCGCGCAGGCGTCGGATCAGCGCCTCGACATTGGCCGTCTCCTGCACGCCGAGCGCCGCCGTCGGTTCGTCCATCACCACCAGCTTGGCGCCGGAGCCGACAGCGCGGCAGATCGAGATCGCCTGCCGCTGGCCGCCCGACAGGCGCCGCACACGCTGGTTGATCGACGGCACGTTGATCGACAGGCGCGACAGCATGGAACGGGCCTCGCGTTTCATCGCCTTGCGGTCGAGGAAAGCGAAGGGACCGATGCGGCGCACGATCTCGCGGTTGAGGAACAGGTTCTGCGCGACCGTCAGTTCGTCGATCAGCGCCAGGTTCTGGTGCACGGTCTCGATGCCGGCCTTGCGCGCCTCGTCGGGATTGGCGAAGGGCCGCGCCCGGCCGTCGAAGAACAGATCGCCGGCGTCGGGCTGATGCACGCCGACCAGGCTGCGGACCAGCGTCGACTTGCCGGCGCCATTGTCGCCGATCACGGCGGTGACCTCGCCGCGGCGGGCCTGGAAGGCGACGTCGGTGAAGGCGCGGATGCCGCCGAAATGCTTGCTCAGCCCTTCGCAGGCGATGATCGCCTCAGCGGCGGGGATGTGATGGGGAGCGCTCATTTCTGATACCGCATGATCAGCGCCGCCAGCACCACGATGGCTCCCACGGCAAGCGGTTGGTAGAAAGCCGACACATTGAGCAAGGTCAGGCCATTGACGAGTGCCGTGAGCATCAGCGCGCCGATGGCGGGCCCAAGAATGCTGGCGCGGCCGCCGAACAGGCTGACGCCGCCCAGCACCACCGCCGCCACCGAATTCAAGAGCAGGCTGGTGTTGATCTGCGGTTCGGCCGAGCCGATGCGGGCGACCAGGAGAATGGCCGCGACACCGGCGCAGAGACCGGAAATCGTATAGGCGGCGATCTTGACCCGGTTGGTGCGGATGCCGAGCGCGCCGGCACTTTCGGCCTGGCCCCCGGTGGCAAGCAGATGCACGCCGAAACGCGTGTGGTAGAGCGCGATATGGGCGACGATGACGGCTGCGATCGCCACCCATACGGGATAGCTGAACGGTCCGAACGAGCCGGAAGCGAGCCTGAGCAGGAAGGTCGAGCCGACCATGGTCGGCTCACCGCCCGACAGGATGAGG
>NZ_RZPB01000269.1:0-7390 GCF_003998535.1 Mesorhizobium sp. M7A.F.Ca.AU.002.02.1.1
GGCATGCGCATAGGCCTCGGCCGTGCCGCCGCCGGCTTCCACCGTCACCAGCATGCCGGCCATGAATTCGGCTTCGTGCTGGCTGGTGAGGTCGAACTGGTGGTGGATTCGACAAAGTACGTGCTGAAGGCCGGCGACAGCTTTGCCTTCAAGAGCACGCTTTTGCATGCCTTCCGCAATCCGGGCGCCGAGCGGTGCCAGATTCTCTGGGTCAACACCACGAAGCCGTCCGAGGTTCGCGATGGCGCCTGATCCACTCGTCCGGCTGCAGGCGGTCTCGAAGATTTTTCCTGGCGGCATCGTCGGGCTCGACGCCGTCGATCTCGACATTATCAGCGGCGAGTTCATCACGCTGCTCGGGCCGTCGGGTTGCGGCAAGACCACCAGTCTGCGCGTCATCGCCGGTTTCGAAAGCCCGTCGAGCGGCAAGGTGCTGCTAGACGGCCGCGATATCACGGCACTTCGCCCGTTCGACCGGCCGGTCAATACCGTGTTCCAGGACTACGCGCTGTTCCCGCACATGAATGTTGCAGAAAATGTCGGCTTCGGTCTGTCGCTGCGCAAACTGTCTGGAGCCGAACAGGCTAAGCGCACCGGCGAAGCGCTCGACATGGTCGGTCTCGCCGACAAGCTTGGCGCCCGTGTCTCCGAACTGTCTGGCGGCCAGCGCCAACGCGTCGCGCTCGCGCGTGCCATCGTCTGCGAGCCGCGCGTGCTGCTGCTCGACGAGCCGTTGTCGGCGCTCGATGCGCATCTGCGCGAACAGATGCAGGTTGAGCTGAAGCGGCTGCAGTCGCGGCTTGGCACCACCTTCGTCATGGTCACCCACGACCAGACCGAAGCGCTGTCGATTTCCGACCGCATCGTCGTCATGAACAAGGGCCGCATCGAGCAGATCGCACCGCCGGCCACACTTTATGACCGGCCTGCCACGAAGTTTGTGGCGAGCTTCATCGGCACCATGAATCTCCTGCAATCACGGTTTGTCGGCCGCGATGGCGATCGCTTGCGTTTCACCGCCGGCACCCTGCCGCTGGAGGCTATTTCTGAAACCGGCGAGGCACCTGCCGAGGGCGCTACCCGCACCATCGGCGTGCGCCCGGAGGATTTGCTGGCGATGACCGAGGCCGCGCCCGGCACCGCACCGGCGCGCGTCAACAGCGTCGTCTTTCACGGCCGCACGCTGCGCCTGCATGCCGAACTCGGGCAGGGCGCACCTGTCGTCATCGACGCGCCGCGCCAGGCCGAGGGTTTTCGCTTCCAGGTCGGCGACGTGGCGCATATCAGCCTGCGCCGTGGCGCCAACTGCCCAGTGCTGCCAGGTTAGTTCATCGAACTCTAAAAACCGGGGCCAACTGGGCGATCCACGATTTCCTCGAGGTCGAGGGTATCATCGGCTGCTGGGCGTGAGCTCGAATAGATTCCAGGCTTGACTCAAGGAGAGCGTTCCTGTTTTGTTCCGGAATGGAGCAAAACAGGAGCGTTCTTTGCCGGGCGTGTGCGTATGTATCTGCAAGGCGAATTCGACTATGGACTTCCAGAGCCGCCATGGCGGCCTAAACGGCCCGAGCGCGTGTTCTTCGGTTTGTTTTTGCAGTCTAAGGACCATTCGCGCTTTGCCGATTGTCAAAATCGGCTATGCGGCCAATGCGGGGTAACCGGCGACCAACTGCTACCGGAGCGTTTTCACGTCAGCCTGCAGCATGTCGGTGATTACAAAAGGCTACGGTCCAAAATTCTTTTTGCGGCCGCCCGATCGGGACGGCGCATTGCGATGGCCCCGTTCGAGGTTACCTTTCGCTATGCCAGTAGCTTTCCCGGCCGACCGGCGACTAGGGGCAAGCCAGCCAAACACCCTTTCGTGCTTCTCGCCGATGACGGACCGGTTTGTGAGTTGAGCAGGAAGCTCGGCGTCGAAATGCTGCGCGAAGGCCTCAAGGCGTCAGATGGTTTCGTTCCGCATCTGACGCTTGCATATGACCGAAAACTTGTCCCCAAACAGCCTATGGGCCCAATCAGCTTTGTTGCACGAGAGTTCGTCCTTGTGCACAGCTTGCGCGGACTGAAGAAGTACGTTTTCCCGGAATGTTGGCCGCTGAGCGCGATGTGATGTGCTCACATCGTCGTCACATACTCCGAGCGATATCCATCATCCTGACATGGCTTGTCAGCTACCCCGTGGTCCGACGATGGCAGGCCAGCGAGTCGTTGCCTATTTGCAGTGCGTCTGAACAGGAGGAACGCAAATGACCATCGCGGAAATTGCCAAGGATTTTACCGAGCTGCTCAAGCAGGGCGAGAACGAAGCTGCCGCCGAGAAGTACAATTCCGACGATATCGTGAGCTACGAAGCCATGGAGGGGCCGATGGCCATCTCCCGTGGCAAGGAGGCTCTCAGGCAGAAGGGCCAGTGGTGGCAGGAGAACAATGAAGTCCATGGCGGCTCTGTCGAAGGCCCCTATGTCAATGGCGACCAGTTCGCGGTGCGCTTCAAGTTCGACATAACGCCCAAGGCTACCGGCGAGCGTGTCACCATGGATGAAGTTGGCCTCTACACGGTCAAAAACGGCAAGATCACCGAAGAGCGCTTCTATTATTGAGGCCGGACCCCCGGCTTCCGGCTCACATCGCTGCTGCATGATCTGGAGGTTAGACGGCCAGGACATTGTCCTGGCCGTCATGTGGAACGGAGATATGGCAACGGCTCTGGCAAATCGGGAAGGGCGGTTTAGTCTGTGGAACGGATTCGACAGTCAGCCAAGGAAGCACGCTTTTGACGATCACCATGTACGGCATCACCACCTGCGACACGGTCAGGAAGGCGCGCGTCTGGCTGGAAGGCCATGACGTAGCCTACCGGTTTCACGATTTCAGGGCCGAGGGACTGGACGCGAAGCGGCTGGATGGTTGGGCGGGCAAGGTCGGCTGGGAAAAGCTGCTCAACAAGGCGAGCACGACGTTCCGCGAGCTGCCGGACAAGGAAAAGCAGGGTCTCGACGAGAAGAGCGCCAAGGCGCTGATGCTGGCCAAGCCGACCATGATCAAGCGGCCGGTTCTGGAGGTAGGCGACCGGGTTATGGTCGGGTTCAAGGCTGATGTCTATGAGGCGGCGGTGGGGGAGTAGAGCTGCCTCTCGGTCCACGGTGTTCCGTGGCGCCCCCCTCTGTCCTGCCGGACATCTCCCCCTCAAGTGGGGAGATTGGCAGCTTCGCCGCTCCGCCATTCCTGTCACGTTCGGGATTTGCGAAGAAGATGATGACAGCGGATCTCCCCACCTGAGGGGGAGATGGCCGGCAGGCCAGAGGGGGGGCGCTGTCCCGCCGACCGCCATAAAATCTCAGCGTCCGCGCAGATACCCCGCCAGCGCCACCGCATTGTTGTGCGCCTCGTCAAGCGCGCCGTAGAGCAGCGTCACCTTGCCGTTACCCAGCAGGCCTCGCAACTGCGTCACCGCCGCGCCATTCCCATCCAGCTCAGCGCCATACCGCTCCTGAAACTCCGCCCAGCGCACCGCCTCGTGTCCGAACCATTTGCGCAACTCGTCGCTCGGCGCGATGTCCTTCAACCACAGCGTCAGCGCGGCGTCTTGCTTGCTGACGCCGCGCGGCCAGATGCGGTCGACCAGAACCCGCTGCCCGTCATCGGCAGCGGGCGGCTCGTAGATACGCTTGACCGCGATCTTGAAGGCCATCACACCTCCTGGCTGGAACCCTCAGGCCCACTCGCCCTTGCGCATGACAGGCACGCGGGCGCCGTCCTTGTGGACGCCATCGATGTCGATCTTGTCCGAGCCGATCATCCAGTCGATGTGGATGAAGCTCTTGTTGCCGCCGCGCGCGGCGATCTCGTCCTGGCTGAGCGAGGCGCCGTCGACGAAGCACTTCGAATAGCATTGGCCGAGCGCGATGTGGCAGGCGGCGTTCTCGTCGAACAGCGTGTTGAAGAACAACAGGCCGCTGGCCGATATCGGCGAGGAATGCGGCACCAGCGCCACCTCGCCGAGACGGCGCGCGCCCTCGTCGGTGTCGAGCACTTTCTTCAGCACGTCCTCGCCCTTCGATGCCTTGGCCTCGACGATCCTGCCTTCTTCGAAACGCACCGAAATGTCGTCGATCAGCGTGCCCTGGTAGGACAGCGGCTTGGTCGAGGAGACATGGCCTTCGACTCGCCCCGCATGCGGCGTGGTGAAGACCTCCTCGGTCGGGATGTTGGGGTTGCAGGTGATGCCGTTCTTGGCGGTCGAGGCGCCGCCCATCCATTCATGGCCGTCCGCCAGTCCAACCGTCAGGTCGGTGCCCGGTCCGGTGAAGTGCAGCGCATGGAAATTATGGCCGTTGAGCCATTCGGTGCGGCTGCGCAGCGCCGCGTTGTGCGCCCTCCAGTTGCCGATCGGATCCTCCACATCGACCCGCGACGCGGCGAAGATGGCATCGGCGAGTTTCACGACCGCAACATCGTCGGCATCGCCGGGGAAGACCTGTTTGGCCCAGGCGAGGTCCGGATAGGCGACGATGTTCCAATTGATGTCGAAGCCGGTGATCTTTTCCAACGCCGGCTGATAAGCCATCGAATTGGCCTTGTTGGCGCGCGCCACTTTCGCCGGATCCTGTGCGGAGAGCAGCGACGGATCCTCGCCGCGCACCGCAAGCCTGGCCGCATTGTTGGAGAAGGCCTTCGCCATGCCTTCATAGAGCCAGCCGGCGGCGCGGTCGAAGCTCGCATCGGCGCCGAAGCGGTAGCGCGCCAGCGTCATCTCGTCATCGTTGAAGATCGGCGTCACCAGGCCGGCGCCGGCCTTGTAGGCATGCTCGACGATCCGCCTGGTTAGCGGCAGTGCCGCGATCGATGACGTCAGCACCAGATCCTGCCCTGGCTGCAATTGCAGCCCGACCTTGATGGCGACTTCCGCCAGCCTGTCGAGCTTCACCGGGTCGATTGATGCGGAAACGCCGCGCGAATGTGTGGTCATGATCCTGCCTGTCGTAGTTTGATGTCCGACCTACCATAGAGCGGCGGCGCGGCGCTTTCCACCGCGATCGCGCCGGCGGGTTTTGGGTTTGCGGACCCGAACCGCGCCATGGTTGCTTCGATCTCTTCCCTGATCCAGACCTTGAAATCCCGGACCTTGCGGCTTTCCGCCTTGACGGACGAGGTCACCAGCCAATAGCCGAGCCCGCTCTGGGCGCGGATACCGAAAGGCGCCACCAGCCGCCCGTCGGCCAGCGCATCCGCGGCGAGCAATTGCCAGCCCAGCATCACGCCGTGGCCGGCAATCGCCGATTCCAGGCACAGCATCGGGTCGGTGAAACGCGCACCCTTGAGGAAGCTGACAGGTGGGACGCCGGCCGTCTCGAACCAGCTTTCCCAGTTGATCATTGCTCGCTCGTCGGTGATCGCGCAGGTCTGGGCAAGGTCCTCGATCGACTTCAGTTTTTGGGCAATCGCCGGCGCGCAGACCGGGAAGACTTCCTGCGCCAAGAGCAGTTCCGTGCGCCCGCCCGGCCATTTGCCGTCGCCAAGCCGGATGGCGATGTCGATGTCTGAGTGATCGAGATTGACCAGCCGCACCGAAGCGTCGATGCGCAGCAGCACGTTGGGATGCCGGTCGAAGTGGCGAGATAGTCTGGGCAACAGCCACTTCGAGGCAAAGGCCGGCGCCACCGAAACCACCAATGTGCATTGCGTAGCCTCGTCGGCCAGCGCCACGGCCTGGGAAAGCTCACGAAATCCAGCACCAAGGCGGGCCGCGAAGACGGCGCCGAATTCGGTCAGCACCAGACCGCTCGCCGTTCGCTCGAACAGCGCCTGGCCGAGCTGTTTTTCGGTACGGCTTATCTGCTGGCTGCGGAAACGTTGAGCTCACCGGCGGCCGCCGCCAGCGATCCGAGACGGGCAACGGTTTCGACGGCGCGCAGGCCGTTGAGGTGGACGCGGTTGAGCATGGCCATTGAGTTTTTCTAAACTGATCCGGCTGAAATCTCAATTGAAAGGCATGTCGAAACGGCGGATTTTATCGGAAGAGACAGACCTGTGGAGCCGGAAATGCTGAGGATCTTGTCGTCGTCGCTGAAGGTCTTTTTCGCTGCGAGTACGCCGTATGAGCCGCACCCGGACAGCGAAACGCAGAGATGGCTGACCGATCCGCTTTCGCATCCGGTGCTGAACACCATGTCGGAACGCGAACTGGGCGATGTGCCGTTCAGGCTGACGGCACGGCGGACAGTGCACGAGACGGCCCCGTTGCACGCCGGCGGCCGCTGCTGAGCAGCCGCCAAGCGTTCCGGCTTGAGGAAAGTCGAGGCGAGCACCACGTCCCGCGCACGCGCTGGCCCAACAGATGGCGATTGTTTCAGCGACCCCTGCACTTATTGTGCAGTGCAATGACATCAGCCACCTCGACAGCGCTGCGTTTCGCCTTCGCCGGCATGATTGCCATGGCGGTTGCCATGGGCATCGGCCGTTTCGTCTACACGCCGATCCTGCCCGGCATGATGCAGGAATTGCATCTGTCGCCTGCCGATGCCGGTTGGATCGCGTCGGCCAATTATCTCGGTTATCTCGTCGGCGCGTTGGCAGCGGCGGGCGGCTGGGCGCATGGGCGCGAGCGCCTGCTGATGCTGGCGGGGCTTGGCGCCAGTACGGTCCTTGCCGCGCTGATGGGGCTGACCGAAGCGATGACGGCCTTTCTCGCTATCCGCTTTCTGGCCGGTCTGGCCAGCGCCTTCGTCATGGTGTTCATGGCCAGCACCGTTTTCAGCCACATCGCGGCTGCCGGTCGCAACGACCTGCAGGCCTGGCATTTCGGCGGCGTCGGGCTCGGCATAGCGGCATCGGCGGCGATGATGGCGGTGCTGGTCGCCGAGCATTCGGGCTGGGCTGCAGGCTGGCTGTGGTCGGCGGCGATTTCGGCCTGTGGTTTCGTCCTCGTTGCGCTGTTGGCCAATGAGGGTCCGCTCGGCAACGGCGAAGCCACCCGCGAGCCGGCACTGCGGATGGACCGGTCGTTGGTCAAGGTCATCGTCGCCTACGGCCTGTTCGGCTTTGGCTATGTGGTGACGGCGACATTCCTGGTCGCCATCGTCCGGCAAGGCGGCGGCAGCCGCGTCTTCGAGGCCATGGTGTGGATGGTCGCCGGTCTTGCGGGCTTTCCCTCAGTCTGGCTCTGGCAGAAGATCGCGGCCCGGACCGGCCTTTATGCCGCCTATGCGCTGGCGTGCTTCATCGAAGTTGCCGGCGTCACCGCCAGCGTCGCCATCGGCGGCGCCACCGGGCCGCTGCTTGCCGGCGTGCTGCTCGGTGGCACCTTCATTGCCATCACCGCATTTGGCCTGCAGGCCGCCCGGCAGCAGGCGCCAAGCGCGCCGCGGCGGATATTCGCCCTGATGACGGC